>JALVEA010000292.1 GCA_027008665.1 Thiotrichaceae bacterium
AAGCGTCCCTTCCCCATCGTATAAAACGGTATAGTTTCCCTCTGGAATCGTTCCCGCAGGTAGCCAATGAATTAAATTCGTTCCCGCGATACCTCCGTTTAAATTACGTGGCCAGCCATTATGATCATAAATAATATTGCCTTTGGTTAAACGTCGAGACTCTTGAAAAGGCAACGCCTGTTTGAATAAATTAAGAAAAGGGACGCTAGAATCAACTTGCATTACCTCATTGGTATTAATACCGAGTAATGGTTTTCCTGCCGCCTGAAGATTAAGACTAAACAGCAAACTAAGCATTAATAAGATTAAAAAAGTGCTAAAACGTAATATAGTAGATGTCATACTCAGATTATTCTCTTTGTTTTTTCTCTTTGGTTTTTAAACAGACCGATGTGTTAGGAAAGTTTAGTTCAAATCAATCTGTTTTTCTTACAATAATATATAAGCTATGCTGGACGGGTTTTGTATGCTGGACGGGTTTTGCAAACCCGTCCAAATGTTTCAGGGCATATCGCTTGTTTCCCAATTATTTGTATTAGTTTCCTGCAAGGTTTTTTAAAACATTGCGACGGGGCAACATGCCCCGTCGCGCTAAAAAATCTATTTTTTCTTACTATTTTTTAGAGAAGACTTATAGGGAGTGTTGCGTTTTTGACGATATGCTTGAGATTTTGAAAGACGCGCGCGCTTTTTAGGGGCTTTAAAAGGATTGTCGCCTGTTTTAAATTCAATCCGAACTTGCGTCCCTTTAAGCTTTAGAGTCTCACGAAAATAATTCATTAAATAGCGTTTATAGCTATTAGGAATATTTTTTGTCTGGTTGCCGTGAATAATAATCGTAAAGGGGTTACTGCCTCCTTGATGGGCATAACGTAGTTTAATCCGTCGTCCACTTTTAATAGGCAATTGATGCGCTTGCACTGCTGTTTCAAGCATTTTAGTCATACGAGCGGTTGAGACTTTTAGCATCGAAGAATCATAGGCTTTATGCACTGACTCAAATAAATGCCCAACACCTGTTCCATGTAATGCCGAGATAAAATGACGATCTGCAAAATCTAAAAAAGGCAATTTTACTTCTAGTTTCGTCTTAATTTGCTCCCGCGCATAACTATCCAAACCATCCCATTTATTAATTGCTAGCACTAAAGAACGCCCTGCATCTAAAACCAAACCCAGCAAATGGGCATCCTGCTCGGTAATGGTTTCATGTGCATCTAGCAACATAATCACTACATGCGCTTTTTCAATCGCATTGAGGGTTTTAATAATACTAAATTTTTCAATCGCCTCATTGACCTTGCTACGGCGACGCACACCTGCGGTATCAATCAGTGTATATTTTTTCCCCTCACGCTCAAAGGGGACAAAAATACTATCACGCGTTGTCCCCGGCTCATTAAAGGCAACCACGCGCTCCTCACCCATCATACGATTGAGTAAGGTTGATTTACCCACATTAGGACGACCCACAAAAGCGATGCGAATGGTATCGAGATAACTGTCTCCCATTTGTTCATCTTCTTCACCATTATCGGGATAATGATCCAATAAATGGTTCATCATTTTAGTCACACCACGGTTTTGCGCCGCAGCAATCGGGAAAATATCGGCAAAACCAAGTTCATAAAATTCAGCACAGGCTTGTTCAAGATCGACCGTATCTATTTTATTGACCAATAAATAAACCTGCTTACCTTCACGACGTAAGCGATCTGCCACCATATTATCGGCAGCGGTTAAACCTTCACGACCATCAACCAGAAATAAAATGACATCGGCTTCATCCACCGCCATCCATGTTTGTGCTGCCATATATTCATCAATGCCAGCTTCATCACCACTTAACCCCCCTGTATCAATTACTAAATAGTCTCGTTCACCCACCACACCCGTGCCATATTTACGATCACGAGTCAGCCCTGGGTAGTCGGCTACCAATGCATCACGCGATTTAGTTAAACGATTAAAAAGTGTTGATTTACCCACATTAGGGCGACCAACTAAAGCAAATACAGATTTCATAAGGGAGGGGGTCTTGAGTCAGGATCTATCGAGAATAATAAAATGGGAAGAGAGAATAGCAAATTTCAGGCGATGGCGTGAAGAATATTATTCATTGGCTATTTTTTTCCGAAATATTGTAGCCTAAATAGCGATAAAACACCGCATCACTTAATCTAGCGATTAAGCGCATCCCGACACCAATCACAATAAAAGCAAAGACTAGACGCAGATACAGCGCCCCTGAAATATCCGCACCGAGCAACATAACCAGCAAAGTATCCTCAATTAAGGAGTGACAGATTGCAATAAGGGAAATAGCACCAAAAATTTCACGTTGATTTAATATCCCTTTATTCGCTTCTCTAATCAATAATCCACCGCCATAGGTTAGCCCTAGATTCATTCCAATAATGGTGATTGTAGCCGTTTTTTCACCCAAACCTAATAAACGTAATATGGGTGAAAGAAGAAAAATAAGCAGTCGTTCAAA
>JALVEA010000293.1 GCA_027008665.1 Thiotrichaceae bacterium
TTCAATATTTTCGCAATGCCTTTATTGCTTGTCATAATAATCCCATAATTTTTCTCCAACACGACTAAATCTAATGCCACTAAATGAGGCACACGTCGTGTTTCTAATGGGGTATCTGGTTTTATTGGAATCCCTTTTTCTTTCGTTTTTCCATTAAATGCTAATACACCTGCTTTATTTAACTCATTCAATAAAATTTTGCTTCTCGTTATCCCTGAGGCATTGAGCAAATCATAAAAACGAGGCTCTTTATGGAAAAATGCCATTAGATTAGAAGGTCTAAAAAACAAGCAATCATGTTGCTCCTTTTTACCCCTTGCTAAAGTTATCGATACCTTAGAAATGAGCATATTTTGACACATTTCCTTAGGAATTGTCTTGCTATGAATTTCATCAAAAAACGTTTCCACAATTTGTATCCATGAGGGTTTGTGGAAAATTGTGGGTTCTTTTGGGCTCATTACAGGCTCTGGTGATTGTTCTAATTGATTGACATTAATGATGTCTCCTTGCTTTGTATAGCTAATTTCAAGAAGAACTTTTTCTAACGAAACAGCAGAATTAAGAATATCGTCAATCTTTGGTTTCCCTTGTTGTAGTGCGGTTTGTGAATGATTTTGAAGTTCTCGCTCCATTCTATTAAAGGAATTAATATAGGCTTCTTTATACTTTCCAGCCAGCTCTCCTTTAAAGCCCATTGTTAGAAAAATAAAGCCATCACGAAAGATAATATACTCTTTACACGCTTTACCAGAACGATCTTTATATTCACTCAACTCAAAATTGAGTTGAGTGAACTGTGGAGAACAATCAAGATTTTCAATGTCACGCAATACATTCCCATGACGTTTATTAAAGTGCTTAGCAATTTCGTGAGAAGTCGTTGCAGGTCTTTCATTGATAGTGATAAGTTTGATTTTTTTGATATATGACATCGTAATATTCCTGATGTTGAGGCTTTTCTCATTAATGATTATTTTTTAGACGCATTTGTAGACGCAATTGGAAACAGTCCTTATGAGACCTTATGAGAAAAGACGTTTTTTAAACGCAATTAACAGCATTCTCAAATTATTTTAGAATGATAGAGAGTGAGTTATGCGCTAAATAAAAGAGAAATAAGCGTTTATTATTGCTTTATTAGGCTTACCGACTGGCGATAACAAAATAAAAAATAACACTTTTCTTGGGATGATTGCTTTTGTGGATAAAAGCATTGCTTGTGGATAGCATCCTGATGATGCTGTGGGTATAATCGGTTTTGCATGATTCAATCCTATCTCTATTAGGCTGATGAATGAAGTCCTAGCTTTGCTGGTGTCGAAGTCAGCTTAGCCGGGCATAATTTCTAATAAGTTTGCTTCCTAGCCAAAAAGACGGTTCACATAACTTATTACAATACTATAAACCATATTTCAGAATCGTGCTGGGTGATAATTTCCCATTTTACAAAATGATACAGTAACGCTATTTGGATATTCCATTTCCATACTATGCAATAAAATGAACGGCAAGCCATCGCCACTTTAACCACTGATTATGCAGGGATTAAGCAACGCTGGTTGCTTATCCATGCGCAAGCAGGAAGAGAAAGAGCGATAGAAAGAAGGTGTTATTAGATAAAAACTATCCTAATGCTCGACTTAGTTCTGCAAAGCTACTGGCTCTTTGCGTTGGGGTTATCTCTTTACCTAATTGATGGCTTACTTGTGTGATTGAAATAATACCTCGTACACAATTGCGTCCTTCTTTTGTTTGTAATACTAGCAAATGATGACGGCGTGAGTCTTCTAGCGCCCTAACAACATCAGCAACGGTTGCTTTTTCAATATCAGAAAATGCGATTGCCTCTAACTTGCTAATGGGAGTCATCATGTCTTTTGCTTCGATATCATTACGAGAGCAACTGTTGTGGGTAGCAAACAGTAGTGGTTTTTCACCTAAAATATCATTGGATGTGATCAGCCCAGCCAGTTCATCTTGAGAGTTGCGAACAAAGAGCAAACGTACACCACAGGCTATCATCTTTTCATTAACAGCAGATAAAGAAGCGCTAGCGCCTATTTGGAAAGGTTTGATAATTTTTAAATCAGTCATCACACTAATAGCAGGCGATGTTTCTGATATTCTCTTGTCTGGGTCACGAGAAGGTGAGACTAAATTAATCCCCGCAGGGACTGGTTGTGGTTTTAGCTCATGAGTTATTTCAGTCATAATCTGTTCTCCTTACATTTATATGTGGTTTTCTTTTTATAAGATAATTTGCTTAAAGTCCAATCAAACAAGACCGTCAGAATAACTATTAATAGATAGGAGCTATCCTTATTAGATAGATGCATTAGCGACTTTTCTATTCTCAAGCGGTGTTCAGCTATTCTGTTAATGCTCACAATATGCTAAATTGTGCCTCTCAAAAAATAATTAATAGAATCCAATCATTATGTCTTTAAGTACTGAAGAAGTTAAGAAAATTTCACTATTAGCGCGTCTTGCGA
>JALVEA010000294.1 GCA_027008665.1 Thiotrichaceae bacterium
GTTGTTTTTCATTATTGTTACCTTTTTATTTGTGATTAGCCTATTAAGTGCCTGTGGCAACAAGGCGGCTCTTTATCTTCCTGATAAACCCTCTAAAATAACAAAGACTAAAGACTAAAGACTAAAAAACCTAATCATAATCTTTCCTATCGAGTTTAATCATGGATTACTTCCACTACAAAAATAATCAATTATTTGCCGAAGATGTTGCGGTGCAACAAATCACAATGCAGTACGATACACCTTGTTATATTTATTCTAAAAAGACATTAGAACGCCATTGGCATGCATTTAACGATGCTTTTGGCGATCATCCGCATTTAATTTGCTATTCCGTGAAAGCCTGTTCAAATATTGCTATTTTAAACCTCTTTGCACGTTTAGGATCTGGCTTTGATATTGTTTCAGTAGGGGAGTTAGAACGTGTTTTAATTGCAGGTGGCGATCCTTCAAAAGTGGTCTTTTCAGGTGTAGCTAAACGGCAAGATGAGATGCTACGTGCGCTAGAAGTCGGCATTCGTTGCTTTAATATTGAGTCTGAAGCGGAGTTAAATCGTCTTAATGAAGTGGCAGGAGCGATTAATAAAATAGCAACCATTTCTATTCGAGTTAATCCAGATGTTGATGCAAAAACACATCCTTATATTTCTACGGGTTTAAAAGAAAATAAGTTTGGTATTGATATTAATACAGTAGAAAAAGTCTATGAACGGGCTGCGGCGATGCCAAATATTAAAGTTGAAGGCATTGATTGTCATATTGGTTCTCAACTAACAGAGCTATCTCCGTTTATGGATGCCCTTGAACGTTTAATTGCCTTAGCAGAGAGATTAAAAGAAAAAGGCATTAACATTCATCATCTTGATTTAGGGGGAGGCTTGGGGGTTCGTTACGATAAGGAAAACCCTCCTTTACCTTCTGATTACACTAAAAAACTATTTTCCAATCAAAAATTAAAAGACTATGAGATACTAATTGAACCAGGTAGAGCGATTGTTGCAAACGCTGCTATTTTAGTTACGCAAGTCGAATACCTAAAGCACAGCGAAGAAAAGAATTTTGCCATTGTCGATGCGGCAATGAACGACTTAATTCGTCCTGCCCTCTATCAAGCATGGCAAGAGATCATTCCTGTGTTAAAAAAAGATAGCGTCATAGAGCAGGAATATGACGTAGTAGGCCCAATCTGTGAAACAGCTGATTTTTTAGGAAAAAATCGTTTGCTTGATCTTCAGCAAAATGATTTATTAGCAATACGCTCAGCAGGAGCTTACGGATTTACCATGTCATCAAATTACAATACACGCCCACGAGTTGCGGAGATTTTAGTAGAAGGTGAAAAAGTTCATCTGATTCGAAAACGGGAAAGTATCCAATCTTTATTTGAAAATGAATTATTATTACCTTGAGATTGAATTAAAAGTGAGTTTTCAGACGTAGCTCCCCCTATCTGTATAGATATTAAATTTCTTCGGAATCGAGTGCTTTAGCCTCGTCTAGCGGGGCTAAAGCTACCAATTCCAGAAATTATTTATATGAAAGTCTATACTATGCTAACACGTTTATTTAGCAATGAAGTCTTAGTGTCCACCAGACTCTTTACGACGATGCACGCTGAAGATACCCGTTGGTGTTTTTAAACCTTTAATGGTTTTAACTAGTTTTAGAGTTTCATCGTTATAAACACGAACAACGTCCTCTTTCCAGTCTGAAACATAGACAAATTTACCTTCTGGATCAGGTTCTGCATGTAAGGTTTGCGTACCATCGGTGATATGTTTGACCAGTTTGAAAGGTGGTTTTTTCTCAAATACAGTCATATCATTTGAAGCAGGTGGGAATACAGAGTCAGCCCAAACATATTTCATTTCGGGTGATGTTCTAATGAATAAACCAGGCGAACCTGTTTTTACTTCACCCACAATTTCATTGGTATCTGTGCGCCAGACGACCGCTTTACTATCACCAATATGAGGAGTTGAAGCATATTCTACTCCATCGACCTTCCAAACAGCCCCTTCACCGGGGTGAGGTTTCTTACCTGTTTTAATTTGCTTGATAATTTTTAAGCTTTTCACATCAATTGCTGACATCCAGTCAGAGCTTTGAGAGGCGAGATAGAAGGTTTTATTGTCAGGTGTAAGGAAGGCATCGTGCAGAATTTTTCCAACATTTTCTAATTTATCAACGGGGAAGTCAGGCTTACTCCAGTCAATACGCCATACCTGCCCCCCTTCTTTTAATGCCATTAAGAAGTAAGGCCCTACTTTTTCTGGATTCACATCATTTACCGTGCAGATGCGTGAATCAACCATATCGCCATCAGGGTCTTTTACATGATGTGTATCAATAATTTTTAATGGCTCCAATGTGACCGCATCAACAATAACCGCTTGTGTTGGAATATACATGCCAGTTAATAAATACTTATTATTATCTGAAATAGCAATACCACGGGCATCCAGACCTAAGCGGATTTTCTTAACCGCTTG
>JALVEA010000295.1 GCA_027008665.1 Thiotrichaceae bacterium
TAGCTCACGTTCCTAAACATTCAATATTAAGCTACACTCTCTTAAGGACTCGTTCATCATCGTACACATAAGGAAAGGAAGTTTTAATATGAAAGAAAATACCCCAACATTAAATCGTCGTGGTTTTTTAAAAGTGGCAGGCGCAGCAGGTATAGTAGCAACCGCTCCGATGTTTTTTATTAAAAATGGATATGCTGAAGATAAAGTATTTAGAAATGATCCGGGAAAAAGTAAGACGGTAAAGTTGGGTTTTAATGTTCCTCAAACGGGTGCGTATGCAGATGAGGGTGCTGATGAGTTACGTGCTTTTAAACTGGCAGTGAAGCATCTCAATGGGGAAGGTGATGGCGGTATGATGAATACCTTTAAACCTTCATCATTAAAAGGAAATGGTATTTTAGGTAAAAAAGTTGAATTTGTAACAGGTGATACGCAAACTAAATCCGATGCTGCGCGGGGTTCTGCAAAGCGTATGATTGAAAAAGATGGGGTATTGATGGTCAGTGGTGGCTCATCGTCAGGTGTTGCAATTGCAGTACAGGGATTGTGTCAGGAAATGGGCGTACTGTTTATGGCAGGTTTAACCCATTCTAATGACACCACGGGTAAAGATAAGCGTCGTTATGGTTTCCGCCATTTCTTTAATGCGAAAATGTCAGGGGCTGCACTAGGGCCGGTATTAGAAAAAGAAATGGGTAAAGAGCGTAAGGCTTATCATCTTACCGCTGATTATACTTGGGGCTGGACGCAAGAAAAGTCGATTAAAGAAACCACTGAGGCTTTAGGTTGGAAAACGGTTAAAACAGTCAAAACGCCTGTAGGTGCGGGTGATTTCTCTCAATATATTGCTCCTATTTTAAACTCAGGTGCTGATGTCTTAATTCTTAATCATTACGGTAAAGATATGATCAACTCACTCACTCAAGCGGTTCAATTTGGCTTGCGTGATAAGCAGGTTAATGGCAAAACATTTGAGATTGTTGTACCGCTGTACTCACGTCTGATGGCGCAAGGTGCAGGTGATAATATGAAAGGTATTTTAGGAACAACTAACTGGAACTGGGCGCTTAAAGATGAAGGGTCTAAGGCGTTTGTCAAATCCTTTGGTAAAGAATACGGTAATCCTCCCTCACAGGCAGCACATACTTGTTATGTACAAACACTACTTTATGCAAATGCCTGTGAAATGGCAGGTTCATTCTATCCACCTGAAGTTATTAAGAAAATGGAAGGCTTTAAATTTGATGGTATGGGCAATGGTGCAACAGAATATCGTGCAGAAGATCATCAATGCTTTAAAGATGTCTTAGTGGTACGCGGTAATAATAAGCCAAGCAGTCAATTTGACTTACTTGAAATTGTTCAACAAGTCCCTCGCAAACAGGTTGAATACGAAGCAAAAATCTTTGGTGGTGAGCTAGGCCCTTATAAAGTAAAACTAAGTTAAATCTTTAGCTTTAACAATACCTTCTCCAAAATGCTTTGATTTTTATTTTGGCGAGGGTATTGGTGTATTGCTAACATGGGGTGATTTTTTATTTCTTTGGGGGTCGAACTAACGCTATGGACGCTATCCTGATTCAAATTCTTAACGGCCTTGATAAAGGCGGAGCTTATGCGCTTATTGCGTTAGGGTTGACACTTACGTTCGGCACGCTTGGTATTGTAAACTTTGCACACGGTGCAATTTTTATGCTAGGTGCATTTTGTGCCGTTTTATTTCAAAATATCTTAACTTTTTCAAAAAGAGTTAAGGATGAAAGCATTACCTTCTTTGATGCTTATAAGGAACAACCGTATTTAGAAATATGGTGGGGAGATACAGGTACGACCATTATCGACTATGCCGTTCCCTTGTCCATATTATTTGCCATACCTGTGATGTTGCTACTCGGTGTCATTATGGAAAGGGGGTTGATTAAGCATTTTTATAAACGTGAACATGCGGATCAAATTTTAGTAACCTTTGGTTTAGCGATTGTTATTCAAGAACTTATTCGTCACTTTTTCGGTGCTAATCCTATTCCTACTCCCCCCCCTGATATTGTCGCAGGCAGTGCTGCTATTGGGACTTTTTTTGGACTAAGTGATAATCTAGTCTATCCGTGGTGGCGATTAATTTATCTTGTATTCTCCGTCATTATTATCTTTGCTGTTTTTGCTTTTCTAAAATTCACCACCTTTGGCATGGTCGTTAGAGCAGGTATGGCAGACCGAGACACCGTTGGCTTGCTTGGCATTAATGTACAGCGACGATTTACGATTGTGTTTGGTATTGCCACCGTAGTTGCAGGTTTAGCAGGGGTTATGTACGCCCCTATATTGCCTCCTGATTACCATATGGGAATGGACTTTTTAGTGCTTTCCTTTGTTGTTGTGGTGGTTGGTGGAATGGGGTCTTTAGGCGGTGCTGTGGCTGCTGGATTCTTGCTGGGCATTTTGCAATCCTTTGCTTCTATGAATGAAGTCAAAGCTATTTTTCCCGGTA
>JALVEA010000296.1 GCA_027008665.1 Thiotrichaceae bacterium
TGCAGTGACAACAGCAACACTGTCACGTTTAGTTACTACTTTGTTGGAGAAACCAGGAGGTTTTATTGAAAATGATAAAATGCCCCCTGGCGTAATGATGGATAATATACCTAATTGGGAGTTTGGCGTTTTAACCCATATTCGCGATTTTTCACTTTCAATGCGTGATGATCTAAGCCGTTCTCAATCACAATCAATAGAAAATAAAAATCTAGTTAAAGCGCAAATTAAATTTAATATTGATAGTGAAGCATGGATGATGCCAGCGGCAGAAAGTTCTTATAAAAAAGGGCGTGATAAGGTAAATGCTTATCTTGATGAATTGCAACAAGGAAAAGCACAATTTTATGCACGGGCAGATAATTTGCATACACTATTAAATAAAATGCAAAAGCGTTTAGGTTCTTTATCTCAAAACTTAAGTGCTAGTGTTGGACAATTGCGTATTAATACAGATCTAGCAGGTGATAGTGGGGCAACACAAAGTACACATACTGCTGATCAACAATATATTAAAACAGATTGGTTTAAAATTGATGATATTTTTTATGAAGCGAGAGGACAAGCATGGGCGATACTGCATATATTAAAAGCAGTGGAAATAGATTTTGAAGGTGTATTAAAAAAGAAAAATGCTATCGCCAGCATACGTCAAATTATACGTGAATTGGAATCGACACAAGAAACTGTTTGGAGTCCTATTATTCTTAATGGCAGTGGGTTTGGATTTGTTACTAATCATTCTTTGGTGATGGCATCTTATATTTCAAGGGCTAATGCGGCTTTAATTGATCTTAAAAATCTGTTGGAACAGGGTTGATTTTTAATGCCTATCCCATCTAAACGCTTATTTTACAGTCTGTTACTGCTTGCTTTTATTGGGCTACTAGCAACGCTTTGGTCAGATTTAATTGAGCTATGGCAATTGGGATTATATGCATTACTTATTATCTCAATGATTGATTTATTGCAGCTTTATCTAAAGCAACCGATTGAGGTACAGCGTAATGTGCCCAGCTCATTGCCATTAGGTGTTAATCGTTATATTAAACTGCGTGTACAAAATCATTCTAAGCGTTCACAAACATTGCAAGTTTATGATCATTATCCACAGTCAATGGAAGTTGAAGGATTGCCTATTACTTTGAGTATTGCAGCAAAAGCTTATGTTGATTTTGAATATCAACTAATAGCGACAGAGCGTGGAAAATTTATTTTTTCTTTAGTACAAATACATCTGGATTCTTGGTTGGGGCTTTGGCAACGTAATATAAAACTGGATATTCATAACGAAACGCATGTTTATCCTAATTTTGCTGCTTTATCTCAATATGCCTTATTAGCAACGGATAATAATCTCAGTCAAATAGGGATTATCAAAAAACGCCGTCGTGGAGAAGGGCAAGATTTTCATCAACTGCGCGAATATCGTCAAGGTGATGCATTGCGTCAAATTGATTGGAAAGCAACAGCACGTAGTTTGAAACTTATTTCGCGTGAATACCAAGATGAGCGTGATCAAGAAATCATTTTTATGTTGGACTGCGGACATCGCATGTTAGCTAAAGATGATGAATTGTCACATTTTGATCATACTTTAAATGCCATTTTGCTACTTTCTTATGTCGCATTGCGTCAGGGGGATGCAGTAGGCTTGGGGACATTCTCGGGTGAATCTCGATGGATACCACCACGCAAGGGCTATCATACGATTCAGCAAATCCTAAATACCATTTATGATCTACAGCCGAGTAGTGAATCCCCTGATTTTAGTAAAGCCGCGACTGATTTAATGATTCGGCATAAAAAACGTGCTTTAGTGATTGTGCTTACCAATATTCGTGATGAAGACAGTGATGATTTACTGCCAGCGATTAAGCTGTTGCGTAAGCGTCATCTTGTGCTTGTGAGCAGTTTGCGCGAAAAAGCGATTGATAATGTTTTAAAACAGCCGATTAAAAAACTGCCCGATGCGATTCTCAATGCCGCAACGCACCAATATTTACAACATCGTAAAAAAGCCTTTGAGAAATTATTGCATCATGGAACACGTGCTTTAGAAACAACGCCAGATCATTTAAGTGTTGAGTTAATTAATGCCTATTTGAATATTAAAAGTAGCGGTGTTTTATAATGCTTAGGATTTACTGCTTGTAGAGTCAGCAACTTGATATCGAGGCGTATTAACGTTTTTTAGTTGTTGTTCTTTATCGGTAATCAAATGATGTTGTGAATCCAGTTGCTTTGCTTCTCCTGTTTTATCCTCAATTAAACCGACGGATTTAACCGTTTTTATATACAATGCAAAGAAATCAGGAAGAAGTACCTGTTGCAAATAGTCTAACGCCCATTTTTGATCCCGCGCGCCGAGTGTATTGGTTATATTGTTAGCAAATTCACGCCCCATTGAAAACCCCGCCTGATTTTTCTCCTCATCCCATTTGGTATTAGCATAGCCTACAAAGCGTTGGTTTAGTTTTTCATAA
>JALVEA010000297.1 GCA_027008665.1 Thiotrichaceae bacterium
TTGTACTTTATTATCTTTGGTAATTTGATTGGTCGTGCCATCGGTGAAATGGATGGTTTTCAGTACATTGATTATATTGTGCCAGGTCTTATTATGATGTCGGTAATTACTAACTCCTACTCCAATGTCGTCTCTTCTTTTTTCTCCGCTAAAATGCACGGTAATGTGCAAGAATTATTAATCTCTCCCACCCCTAATATGATTATTCTATTGGGCTTCGTTGCTGGGGGAATAGCACGCGGTTTAGGAGTAGGGGCTGTTGTGACTTTGGTAGCATTATTTTTTACTGACCTTAATATTCAAAACCCCATAATAACCCTTTTGGTGGTTGTCCTTACCTCTTTTTTATTCTCTATTGCGGGTTTTATCAATGCTATTTATGCGAAAAGCTTTGATGCGGTCAATATTGTCCCTGTGTTTATTTTGACTCCCTTAACCTATCTAGGCGGTGTTTTTTATTCAATTAATATGCTGCCTCCTTTTTGGCGTGATGTTTCACTGTTTAACCCTGTTTTATATATGGTGAATGGATTTCGTTACGGTATTTTAGGTGTTTCAGATATCACTCCAACGGCAACATTTACTCTATTATTTGTGTTTATTGCGCTTCTCTTTAGCGTTGCAATCTTTTTATTAAGTAAAGGAATTGGTTTGCGTGACTGAAACATCGATATTTATTTTCCTGTTTGCGATTGCCCTTGGGGCTTATACCCAAACTGTGACTGGATTTGCAATGGGCTTGATTATTATGGGAATTACCGCCTCATTACAAATCGTACCCATTTCCTTTATTGCCGCTGTTATTAGCCTAACAGGACTGATTAATGTGATATTAGCGGTGTATAAAGACCAGCATCATATCAACTGGCAACTTATTCGCACTCTTATCATTGGCTTTCTTCCTGCAATGATTGTCGGTATTTTATTGCTCTATTATTTAGATAAAGTGGCAACGCAGTTATTACAGTTAATATTGGGTATTGTTATTATGCTCGGTGGAATTTTACTGATGTTGAAACCCGATCCCAATAAACAACTTTCTCCATCCTCAGCTACCTTATTAGCTGGAATATCTTCTGGTGTGATGGGCGGACTATTTAGCACTAGCGCCCCACCGCTTATTTATTACCTTTACCGACAACCGCTTAGTATTAAAGTCATTCGTAGCACTTTATTGATGACTTTTATGATTGCTTCTATTGCTCGCATTGGCTTTATTGGTTGGCAAGGATTGATCAGCACAGAAATTGTATTATTTGCATTATATAGCTTGCCTATTGTGTTTTTGTTTACATGGGCGGGCAAAAACTACCCGCCTCCACTAAGCGATATGAATATGCGACGCACTGCCTTTGGTCTGTTGATTATCTTAGGAATTTCCACAACAATGACCTCCTTTAGTTAGGAGGTTTTAATCATGCAAACACCGTGGTTTGATTATCCGCATTTTTCTTGGAATAAAAGACACGCTATTGTGATTGGTGGGGGCATAGCAGGTTGTCAAAGTGCATGGCATTTATTAGCAACGGGTTGGCGAGTTACTTTAATAGAGCGTCATAAAAAACTGGCAACTGAGGCTTCGGGTAATAGTATGGGAGTCATTATGCCTAAAATGACTGCGCTTCCGAGTCTAGGAGAGGATTTTTATAATGCCGCCTTTAGCTATACTTTAAACCAATTAGCACAACTTCAATTAGCAGAAAAACAGATTCAGTATAAACTCTGTGGGGTATTGCAATTAGCGCATAATTCACGCGAACAAAAACGCTGGAAAGCACTTCAACAACGTGGCTTTGAGACTGATTTTTTACAATGTTTAGAGAGTGCAGAAACTGAGCAATGTAGCGGTATTGCATCGCCTTATAAAAGCACTTACTTCCCTCAAGGCGGGTGGATTAACCCTGCTAGTTTTTGCCATGCGCTTATAGATGATCCTGATTGTGAAGTTTTGTTGCATTGTGATGTCTTGGAGTTGCAACAAACACAACAATATTGGCAAGTGATGGATAATCAACATAAGACACTCGCCCAAGCTGAGGTAGTGGTGGTTGCTAATGGAAAAGATCTGAGGCAATTCAAGCAAACAAAATACCTACCTATTATGCCCGTATTGGGGCAGACCTCGCAGGCAAAGGCTACGCTTGCATCAGAAAAATTGCAAACCGTTATCGGACATGAAGGTTATCTCACTCCAGCGGTTAATGGATCGCATATCTTTGGAGCAACCTTTGAGCGTAATAAAAAGCAAGCCATCATTGAACCGCAGGCTGATATTACTAATCAGCAACAATTGCATCAATATTTGCCTGATTTTTATAATTCATTGGGTGATATAAGAAGTAGCCATGCCGCCATTCGTATGACCACACCTGATCGTTTTCCCTATGTAGGAGGTATTATTGACCCCATAGAATATCAGCAACTTTATAGTGATATTCAGCAGGGAAAGCATTGGAAAAAATATCCGATAGGGCATTATAC
>JALVEA010000298.1 GCA_027008665.1 Thiotrichaceae bacterium
GAGATGTAAGAGCAGCCGCAGAAGGCGCATCATTAATTACAACCGATGTTTGGGCAAGCATGGGGCAAGAAGAAGAGCAAAAAATACGCGAAAAAGCCTTTGCTAATTTTCAAGTAAATGCAGAGGTAATGGCATTAGCCGAAGAAGACGCTGTATTTATGCACTGCCTCCCCGCACATCGAGAAGAAGAAGTAACAACAGAAGTGCTAGAAGGCAAGCAAAGCGTTGTTTGGGACGAAGCAGAAAATCGCCTACACGCACAAAAAGCACTGCTTGAAGCGCTAAGTATCTCTTAGCTTGCACTAGCTGGACGGGTTTTGCCTTGCACTAGCTGGACGGGTTTTGCAAACCCGTCCGCACGTTTGGCTTAAACATGACCACTCGTTCCTAAATTTATTTGGGAACGCAGAATGGGGAATTTATTCCCCATATCAAAATTTAGTTGCGTAATATAAAAATAGAATTTTCAAACAGTGTTAATACAATACCATCTCCTCATGAGTTGCCCTTGAGTTTTTAGTAGACGCATTGCCACTAAAACCCAAGGGAAACGGGAATATCGCATATCTGCAATACGGAATCGGAGCATCGTATCGCTGGAACGTGCCGTTAATCCGCACGTTCTCACAAATCTATGTATTGGCGATTAAACCTCACTGCAATGACATTTGTGCCGTATTAATGGGCATTTGGTTTCTACACCGCAATCCCAACGCTTAATCCTGTGTTTAGCCAAAGAACTCCATGAGCCTTTATAATGACCTGAAAAACAATGTTATAAGACGTTTAGGAACTTCCAAGCAATAAATCTATGCATTGCTTGGAAGTTCCTTTTATACGTGGTCGCGCCATTTCCCCCTATCGCAGTCTCCTTTAGGGGATTATTTTTACCTGAGCGAAGCATCGGCTACCCGTCACACTCAATAACCTGTCGTGAGGGGGTTCTTTATCGTTTTTTTTAAGCGATTTAAACATCAGAGATACCCACAAAAACGGAATGCTATAATCTTGCACTCAATCAGGAGACACCGCTCCTCAGAATTTGTTAGGGTAGATAATGATTAAACCCGCTTATAACTCCTTATTTCATTCGCGTTTAGGAAGTTTCAAGTAATTAAATTACCCAGATTGTGTAGGATTTTTGTTTCTGCTTGGGTTATCTCAAGAGGCGCATAGCAAGCTATGTAACGATTGAGATGGCTCAAGCAGGGACAAAAAGACAAGCAAGGTGGGTAATTTAATTGCTTGGAACTTCCTTATCATCGACAGGAACGCAAAAAATGTCATAAAAACTTAACAATAAAAAACCCAGAATTTACCGCTTGCGAAGCAAGTGAGTAGGGTAAATCATCGGCAGGTTGGGGGGATTATTTCCAATAGAGCGGAAACTTAACAGTGCGCGACCTAGGCGCAATCGATATACTCGGTATTGCATTTTTCAATCCTCTTTGATTGATGAATGAAGTCCTGCTTCGCTGTTCCACCAGCCTAGTAGGGCGCTTATAAAATACGCAGAAAGTGTTCGGCAACACAAAAAAACGCATTGCCCCCAAATGTACTCCTAATTTTAAAAAAGTCAAAAAAATAATAGAGTAAATTTAACGCATTAGCCGTATTTAATACTTTTATTGTTAAATTTATGCCTTCTAAGTATTAAAATTAAACAAAGAACTTAATGGACTTTTTACCCCATCAGCGTGGTAGGTCGCATAAGTGTCGTCCATATATTTCAATTATTTATCGAAATTTACACGGCACGCCATACGACATATTGATATAAAAGATGTTAGATGACGACGTATCTTATTTAAACTTAATCATCCTCTGGAAAACTTTGTTGGGTGGCGTGATTTCACAAAGATAGAGGCTTTATATTGTCTGTCGGCTGGCGATGCGCCGACAGATTACACTTGGATTTTAGTTTAGTGCAATGCGCATCTTAGCCGACCTACCGCGCTATACTTTTATTCATTAGTTATTATCAGTACAAGGTTTTTTCAATGATTAAAAACACCCAAGCGACTTTTGGAACAATCAGTAAAGCATTGCATTGGTCAATGGCATTATTGCTCACTATCCTATTTATAATGGGGCTTTATATGACCGCTTTGGATTATTATGATCCACTCTATCATAGTCTGCCTTGGTGGCATAAAAGCATTGGCTTGTTGGTCATTGTTTTATGGTTAGTGCGTATTATTTGGAAGCTGTTTAACCCTCAGCCTCTTGCACTAGAGACGCATCAACAATGGGAGCAATATTTAGCTCATTTTATGCAACAATTCTTTTATCTGCTGATCTTTTTAATCGCTTTTTCAGGGTATTTTATAGCGACTGCAAAAGGAAAAGGGGTTGAGTTTTTTAATCTATTAGAAATACCTGCTATAACAACAGAAATCAAGGAGGAAGTCGCTGATTTAATCGGCAATGCACATCAAGTTATGGCTATTTTATTAGCCTTTCTAGTCGTTTTACATGCT
>JALVEA010000299.1 GCA_027008665.1 Thiotrichaceae bacterium
AACTAAATCCTGATATTCGCTCTATATTTGACTTTAGTATTGATGATTTTGAATTGCTTGATTATCAAAGTCATCCACATATTAAAGGCTTAGTAGCCGTATGATTTAATTCTATCTGTCAGATAATCAATATGACTAAGCCGATCTGAAAGCGCCCTATTCTTAACCACTAGCAATTCTAGTTTCCCTTTTAAGCGCAAATCGCTTAAAGCGAGCCTATCTGCTTTTTGTTGTACCTGTAAAATTTGTTGCTCTAACTCTCTTATTCTTTTTTGTTCGTATGAACTCAATGTCGGTGCGACAATATCAGGCTTTAGCGTATTTGATGGTGTTTTTTCTGATTTATCCCTCTCAATTTCGGTTGAGATCATATATTTTTCCTGCGGGTTGAGAATAGAAGCTAATGAGAAAACAGTTTCTGAGTCAAGCATAGAAGGTACTACTTTAGATGATAAATTCTCAGAGGTTATTTTTTTCTGAAACACACTATCGTATAAAACCTCTTGCTGAGACGGCATTGCTCTATACAAAGCATTTCTATCACTAGTTTGCATAGTAACCGCATAAGCTGCCCCTAAGAGAGTGCCAAGTACAATAATACTGAAAATCTGTGCAGGTATTTCAAAGCGTCCCAGAGATTTCAACCAACTCCAGTTTAAAATATAACAACTAATACTATCAGCGATTTTTTTCTTAGCTTTATTAAGAACTTGTTTTGTTACCCCTATAATTTCAAAATATTTTTCCAAAAATCCTTTTTTTGGCTCAACTAACGGTCTTGCATAATCAACCGTACTATCCATTTCCGCTCCAAAAAATCATATACCATCGCATACTATCGTATACAGATAAATTAGGTTGATTTGCTCTCCGTTAATATCTATTCCTAAAGAACAACAGGCACTTGAGTCCATTTGTGAGGCATAATCACCCAAAGCACAATGCAAGCTAGAACCTCTAGCTCAATGACCGCGAACCTCTCAATCATGGTTTCGCAGTATAAAACATATCGCTTTGAAAAATAGTTTTGGCTGTATATACAATGACTAAAGGCTTATATTTGACGATAAAAGATGTGATTATTCAGTCCCAGACTTATCTCGAATATCACAATTCAAGCCCCTCTAATCTTTAGCTCTGAGGTAGTTGACTTTTGTACTTTTCATTCAATCAACTCCAAAGTGTTACCATCAAAATCACGACAAAAAAGTGCTTTTCGACCTGATTTGCTCATTGTGTACGCGATATCATATTTTTCTAGACGCATTCGTATTGTCTCTAAACCAATGATCTTAAATGCAACATGACGATCACATCCACCATGCTCAGGTCTTTGTAAAGGATCAGGATTAGGCACTTCCAATAAATGAATTTGCTGCTGCTCAGTAACCACTAACCATGCTCCTGCAAATGCAAGATCGGGTCTATTTTCTGCAACCTTTAATTCTAAAATATCGCGGTAAAAGACCAAGGCACGTTCTGTATCAGCCACTACCATACTGACATGATCAAATCCTAAAAAAGTCATAGTTCATCCTTAATTCCTAATATTTAGGCTGTCCCTAAATTTTCCTTATTAAATTTCATTTTGATGACTGAAAAGCTGAAGCTTTCACTCCTGCTGTCAGAAAATTATTTATCTAAAAAACTACATCTTGAATCTCATAAAAAAATATTAAGCAAACCAATAGCCGAAACAAGCACTAATCCTAATCCTAAAACACGATGAAAAATAGATGAATCTGAATGCACTAAATAATAATGGGCTTTTAATCCTAAAAAATGACCAAGCGTAACAAAAGGTAATAACCATAATGCTGCTTGCCAATTAAGATCTACGTCATAGGCAATAAACGTCATCATTTTAAACGAGACTAAAATAATCCATAAAACAAATAATGTTTCTCGTAGTTGCTCTTTTTCAACATAACGCATAACAACAGCAGCAATCAATGGTGCTCCTACTAGCGAAGTACCACTTACATAACCACCTAAAACTAGTAAAAAACCATCAACCCATTTTGATTGGCTCAAAATAGTGTAGTTAAACAACCATGTTAGACCATAAAATAAGGTGATTGAAAACACCATTAGCGTCAATATTTTGGGAGGAAAATTAAATAAGCCAAGAATACCTATAAATTTAGGAATAATAACAATTATCATTACCTTAGCCACTACTGGCCAATTCACATTGCCCAATCGGCTACTAAGCGTAAAAGAGCTAAAAAATAATAAATGCAAACCTAAAATCGGTAAAAAGAGAATAGGATTACTATCGACTAATAGTAACAGAGGCAATCCCAAGGCAGCTCCACCAAAACCAATGCCTGTGCGAACAAAACCTGTCCAAACAAAGATCATGGCAATCGATATTAGTTGAAGCAGACTGAATTGATTTATAATATCTTCCATATTTCCTCTTTAAAAAAAATAAACATCCAATAAGCTCTCAAAT
>JALVEA010000300.1 GCA_027008665.1 Thiotrichaceae bacterium
CAGCGCTTAGAAATTGAACGAGATAAAGAAATACAAAGACTAAAAACAGAAAGAGATCAAACCGTCCATAAGCTAAAAACCGAACACAATGAAAGTATTAAAAAATTAGCTGATGAAAAAGATGGCAAGATACAGCAATTAGTCACCGCAAAAGAAAATGCAATACAACATCTAAGTAATAAAAAAGATAGTAAAATTCAAGCGATTATAAAAACTAAAGATGAAGCGTTGCAAAAAGCAGAACATGCTAAAAATGAAGCCATTCAGGCATTAAATAGCCATAAAAATAAATCCACACTGGAATTAAAAACGGTTCAAGAAGAGCATCGTTACACCCAAGATGAAAATCAAAAACTACGCTCGCGGTTTAAACTAGTCGAGAGTGAAAATGAGACAATGAAACAACGCCTTGAAGAACATAATAAGGATTATTCATTACTTCAGGAAAAATACACAGCACTTAATGAGGAAAGTGTTTCTTTCGAGCGTAAATTGAAAGAGTTAAGTGAAAGAAACACAGAATTGCGTCGCAGTATTGAGGCTGTAACGATTGAGAATAATGATTATCTTGGCAGGTTGCGTGCTATTTCGAGTGTCGTTGATGTTGTAGGTACAGAGCCTAATCGAATTATTTCACTTAACTCAAGCACTTAACTGAGTATTTAAGATATGAATTTAGATGATATAAAAGATGTAAATTCTAATAATGCAAAGAATACAACTGAATCCCCAAAAATCATGAAAACTTCTGAAAAGCGTAGTGAAGCAGCGACAAACCCCAAACAAAACAAAAAAAGTAAACGCTTATTTTCTTGGTTTTTTTGGATTGTATTTGTGCTTGTTTTTTTTAATGCGTTTAATATTATACAAGAAGGGTTTGTTGGTATTAGCAAACGCTTAGGGCAGTCACAGGCAATTTTACCCCCAGGATTTCATGCCAAAATTCCTTTTCTTGATTCGGTTGAATTACTTGAAACGAGAGTGCGTATGATCGAATTGGAAAGTCAGGCAACTAATGCAGATCATCTGGAAGTAAAACTAAAGCTCACTGCAAACTGGCATCTTCCCATATCTTCTGTGGCGGTATTTTATCAAAAATACGGTAACGCAAAACAATATGAACAAAGAGTGCTAATACCACTATTAACCTCTGTAACGCATGGGCTTATTTCACAATACACAATCAGCGAGCTATTAGAAAAACGCCATATTATTAATGAATTAATTCGTTCTTCTATTTTAAAAAGCTCTCAAGTCACTCCTGCAGTATTGGATAATGTACAAATAGAAAAATTTCATTTATCTGAAGCCTATCAAAAGGGTATAGAAGAAAAATTGGCACAGCAACAAGTCTTGGAAACAGAACGACTTAAAGCAAATAAAGACAAGATTAAAGCACAAGCAGAATATGATATTGTAGAAATTAAAGCCAATGCTTTAATTAAAGAATCGAAAGCAACAGCAAAAGCGATGCTGATTAAAGGTGAGGCAAAAGCAACGGTGATTAAAAAAATCATTAGAGCAATGCAAGATAATCGTTCCTATATTCAATATGAAAAAATACAGAAATGGGATGGCAAACTATCTAACAGTATCGCTAATCCTAATGAAATTTTTAAATCGATTGAAAAATAGTATTTCCTCATAGAAATTAACTAATTAATCATCAATTACAAGCTGTACTATATTATTTTTAATCAATCAGTCAGATTTAATCTGTTGCCGCTTGCAGAAAGTGAAACGGTAGCCTATACATCTATAAATTATTAATTTAAAGGAAGAAAAATAGATGAGAAAATATATAGCAGAGTTTATTGGAACATTCTGGTTAGTACTAGGAGGGTGTGGTAGTGCGGTGTTAGCAGCGGCATTCCCTGATGTCGGTATTGGCTTACTGGGTGTTTCTCTTGCTTTTGGCTTAACCGTACTCACTATGGCTTATGCCATTGGTCATATTTCAGGCTGTCATTTAAATCCAGCTGTCTCCGTTGGTTTATGGGTGGGCGGTCGCTTTCCTGTAAGTGAACTGGTTCCGTATATTATTGCTCAAGTAGTAGGGGCTTTTGCTGGAGCGGCGGTCTTGTATGTGATTGCAATGGGTCAAGCAGGTTTCGATGTAACAGCAGGTTTCGCATCCAATGGCTTTGGTGAACATTCACCAGGTGGCTACGGTATGATAGCCGCGTTAGTGATAGAAGTTGTTATGACAATGATGTTTCTCTTCATTATCATGGGAGCTACCGATAAACGCGCCCCGCAAGGAATGGCTCCGATTGCAATTGGTTTAGGGTTAACCCTTATCCATCTAATCAGTATTCCTGTCACTAATACTTCCGTTAATCCTGCGCGTAGTACAGGGGTTGCTATTTTTCAAAATGGATGGGCACTTGAACAATTATGGCTATTTTGGGCGGCTCCTATTGTTGGTGCTATTGTTGGTGCTTTAATTTATC
>JALVEA010000301.1 GCA_027008665.1 Thiotrichaceae bacterium
TGCTATAAAGAAAAATTTGCTATTCCTCGCCAACCTAGGCTAGAAAATGAGGCGATTACTGAGTTAGTTTTATTAGCTCCTTACAACCGTCCTGACGCATTGCGTGAGATTGAACAATTTTCCCATATCTGGTTGATTTTTATATTTAATCAGATACAACAAAAAGCATGGAAACCCTTGGTTCGCCCACCCCGACTCGGTGGTAATCAACGTATTGGAGTATTTGCAAGCCGCTCAACTTTTCGACCTAATCCTATTGGCTTATCTGCTGTTGAATTAATCAAAATAAACCCTAATGCAGACAAGGTATCTTTGTTATTACGTGGTTGTGATTTAGTCGATGGAACGCCTATTATTGATATTAAGCCTTATATTCCCTATTCTGACGCTATTCTTAATGCAGATGCAGGCTTTGCAACTACACCTCCTGTAATACGATGTAAGGTGAATTTTACTAGCGAGGCAATTGAACAATATTTGCAACTTGAAGCGAATTTAAATCGGCAAAAAGATTTACCCCCCGTTAATTTAAAAAAATTGATTATAGAAATATTACAACTTGATCCACGCCCCTCTTATCAGCAATTATCAACTAATAGAGTCTATGCAATGCGTTTATACAATATTGATCTTCGTTGGAAATATTATAGTAATGAGGAAATTTTAGTATTGGAATTGGCTAATACAGAGAATATTAATTGACGTTTTTCTCTATAGCACTACACTTTTAAGAATATCTCCCTCAAACACACTAAAGGACAATATTTTGGCTGAAATAACACTACTCTGGCACGATTATGAAACATGGGGAGTCAATCCGCGACGTGACCGTCCTTCACAGTTTGCTGCTATTCGTACCGATCTTGAGCTTAATGTCATTGGAAAGCCAATTGAAATATTTTGCCAGCCTAGTAATGACTTTATTCCTCATCCAGAAGCGGTATTGGTAACAGGAATCACCCCACAACGAGCAATGAATGAGGGCATTCCTGAGGCGGAGTTTTTTCAGCAGATTAATGCTGAATTTTCCAAAGCAGGAACCTGTGGGGTTGGCTATAACAGCATCCGTTTTGATGATGAAGTGACCCGCTTTGGTTTTTATCGCAATTTTATCGACCCTTATGCGCGTGAATGGCAAAATGGTAATAGTCGTTGGGATATTCTTGATTTAGTGCGTATGACCTATGCGCTCCGCCCTGAGGGTATTATATGGCCACAGCGGGAAGATGGATCAGGATTACCGAGTTTTCGTCTAGAACATTTAACCGCAGCCAATGGTATTGAACATGCAGGGGCACATGATGCTTTGATTGATGTAAAAGCGACTATTGAAATAGCACGTTTAATCAAAAAACATCAACCGCGCTTATTTGATTATTATTTTGATTTACGACAAAAAAATAAAGCCGCTGAGCTACTTAACACACATTCAAATAAAATCGTTTTGCATGTATCAGGCATGTTTCCTGCTGAACTAGGCTCTATTGCTCCCATTTACCCTTTAATGCAACATCCTAACAATAAAAATGAAATTATTTGTTTTAATTTACGCCAAGACCCCGAGTTATTACTTAGCCTCAGTGCCGAGGAGATTGCTGTCAATCTTTATACACCTAATAAAGAGCGAGCTGAAGATGATGTACGGGTTGCCTTAAAAGGAGTGCATTTAAATAAATCACCAGCACTTGCACCAATTAACACACTATCGGAAACAATGGCGAAGAAATGGCAAATCAACTGGAATGAAATAGAGGCGCATAAACAAAAATTAATAGCGGATAAAACACTCCTACCGCGCTTACAAGCAATGTATCAACAAAAACCTGATTTAGGTGAGATAGATGCTGATTCCGCGCTTTATAGTGGCTTTATCACTCCTGCTGATAGAAATATTTGCAATAAAATCATTCATTCATCCCCAGAAGCCTTAACCACTTTAAACCCTAGCTTTTCAGATCAACGCTTACAAACATTATTCCCACGTTATCGCGCTCGTAACTGGCCTGAAACACTTAACTCAGATGAACAACGTGAATGGCAAGAATTTTGTCATGCTCGGATCATTGATGGCGAATACGGTAGCACTCTAAGAGCGGATGAGTTTAACAATATACTCGAAGAAATAGCACAACGAGACTTATCTGAGAAACAACAAAACCTGATGAAAGAATTAGTACAATGGGTACAAGCGCTGTGAGTTATTATGCATCCGACATCTGCTAACGCTAATTTTTTAAACGATAGCCCGTCTTAAACATCCATGCAACCACAGCAACACAGATTGCTAAAAACAACAAAATCATGGCTAAACTTAACTCCATACTCACATCGGAAATGCCAAAAAAGCTCCAACGAAAACCACTAATCAGATACACAATAGGATTAAACAAAGTCACCGTTTGCCAAAAAGGAGGCAACATATCAATAGAATAAAAACTTCCACCAAGAAAG
>JALVEA010000302.1 GCA_027008665.1 Thiotrichaceae bacterium
GGTACTAATAATCAAAGAAAAGCAAAATGGGGAAGTACTGATTTAGAATTGAGTCGAGATGCTAATAAACGGCAGATTGTTGGTTTACGTTTTAAAAATATTAAAATCCCAAAAGGGGCAACGATTATAAGTGCTTATATCCAATTTCAAGTAGATGAAACAAAGCCATGCGATGGTAAAGATGTCATGATTTATACTGAGCAAGCTAATAATGCACCTAAATTCAAAAATCAGTCAAAAAATATAAATAATAGAGCAAAATATGGTCCTGTTACTTGGCAACCAGCAAACTGGAATACGGTTGGAGAAAGAGGACCTAATCAAAAAACACCTGACCTGAAAGCAATTGTACAAAATGTTGTAAATCGTGGTGGATGGAGCTCAGGTAATGCAATGGTTTTCATGTTAAAAGGTGAGAGTACAGATAATAATGACCATGGAAGATGTACTGCGGAATCTTATAATGGCGATGCTAATGCTGCCCCAGAATTAACGATAAAATACGAAGGATTTGAACCCGAAAAAAACCGCTTGCAAGTGATGCAGTCTGCATTAAAAACAGTCCTCGATAATGCCCCCACTAATCTCAATGTCGGTTTAATGAATTATGGTGAAATAGCAGATAGCGATCGAAGTTTAGGTGTTAAATTCCCTATTAAAAATATTGAAGATTTAGCCTACCCTATTGTTAGTGAGTCTTTACCCATTGATGAATGGGGTAACCGTGAATGGTGGCGTAGCAATATTCCTGAACCGACTGAGACAGTAGTAGTTAGAACTTATTTATCTCAAATCACTGATTGGTTTTGGAAAGATAATTGGTATGAGGAAAAGTACAATAGCATTCCCGTTAGCGAAATGGATCATATTGGCACTACTCCCATTGTTGAAGCACTTTATGAGGCCGCTTTATATTTTAGAGGTGAACAGCTCGGTTGGGGACAGGGTGAATCAGGTTTTTGGGAAAGTGGACGCGCTGCCTCACACCCTGCAAGCTATGAAGGTAATAGTATCGAATGGAGTAATGCTATTTGTAATAGCACATGGACAAAATCAAAATGGGGCGGGGAAAGTGAGGCCAATTCACATATCGACTTTGCTAATAATCAATACGATTGGATGAATTGCCCTTCTAACCCTAGCAATCCTAGTGGCATAGGAAGCTACGCCAATTGTGCTGGCACAGAGGTTTGTAATACCTACCAAGGTTGCCCCTCTGGGCATTGGGTCAATAGTACCAGCGGATATTGTAATAGTTACTCAGCCCCTGATGAATCAGGAAATACGTATTGTACTGATTATACCAGTGGAACCAGCGGTTATTGTGACACGGCTACTGTAACAAAATATCGTTGTAAGTATAAAGTCTGTGAGGGTGGTTTTACCTCCTATCCCAATTATACCTCCCCTATTTTACAATCTTGTCAGCGTAATTTTATTGTGTTGCTTTCAGATGGAAAACCTCAATATTCCAGTAACTGGGATCAAAATGGTAATCGTGATGGGACTAATTCAAAAGGACCTACTTACTGGAAATTATTCGGTGCTGAGTGGTCAGGATTAGAAGATAAAACAGATAATAGTAAAAAATTCGATCACACAAGCTGTGCCTCAAACCTAGAACCGTTTGGCTATGCCAGTGGTGCTTGTGGTGCTGAATTAACCCAATTTTTATCCAATAGTGACCAAAGTCCTTTAGATGGATTGCAAGCCATCGACACCTATGCCATCGGCTTTGGTTTAGGCGCTGAACCTAATGCTAGCAGTTATTTACAAAGCTTAGTCACCACAACGGATGGCTATTTTGAAGCCGATGATGAGGAAAAACTAGCAACTGCCTTCGGTAATATTCTCAGTCTAGTGGGTGCAACCACTTCCGCCTATGCTTCCCCCGGTTATACGGTCAATATGAAAAACACCACCGAAAATGATGAATTTATCTATATTCCTGTGTTTGATAAACGACTTGCCCCTAAATGGAGTGGTAATCTAAAAAAGTTTAAATTAGTCAGCTCTACCGATACACAAGGGCGGGGCTTGCGTAAAATTCAGGGAAAAAATGATTTAGATGCCGTTTCTGATCTTGGTGCTTTTAGTGAGGATGCGATTGACTACTGGTCAACCTCAGCTAATAGTAATCCAGATGGCTATTATGTCGAAAAAGGTGGCGTTGCTAGTTTATTAACTGATCCTAGCGCACGGAATTTGTATTCAGATTTAGCCTGTGCCTCTTATCCCTGTCCTTTAACCTCTTCAGTCAACCATCTAAAAGAAAACAATGCCAACAGTGGCAAGCCCATTACTAATGCTGTTTTATCCATAGATGCAAGCAAAGATGTAAACTATCGTCATCAGCTAATTAGATTTATTAGAGGCTATAATGAAGATAATACGGCACGCAAACATATGGGCGATATCCTACACGCTGCCC
>JALVEA010000303.1 GCA_027008665.1 Thiotrichaceae bacterium
TTCTCAGCAACGCAATTACCTCAGTGGAAAATTTCACGGTCAACATTTCAGCGTTAATGATGCGATTAAGATTAATCATGTGTTTAATATTAAGGAATTACGAGAAAATCTACAGTGGTATCACCATCAATTAGGACGAAAACATTTAATTATTATCCCCAGTGATGCTTATCGACAATCTAAAGACTTAAATAAACGCAATATTGTATCACTGATGGAATCCTTATTAGCTAATCGTCGCCTATCATTACAAGCATTACGAGTACCGTTTGATACTTTGCCAAAAAATATGCGTCGGCGTTTTTCTAACTTACCTAAAGATACCTTATTTGAATTTTATTATGCCACTGAAGAGCAATGGTTCGACTTATTGCAATCACTAGAAGCAGATGAAATCCTAACCTCTAAAAATACAGCTCCTCAAGACTTTGTTATTTCAACGCTTGAGCATCATCAAATTAAACAAGAGGCTTCTGCAGATGCAGAAGAATCTAGCCTCTCACTTAAAAAAAATGTAGTCACAAAAGAAGAACTTTCTAAAGATAGTGATCCTGAATTTGATCAAGGGCAGAGTAAAGAAAATAAAGCGCAGAAAAAGGATGATCAAGATCATAAAAATGATAATTCCAAAAAAGAAGAGGATAAAATAACAAATAAAAAAGAAAATATTGAACAAAAAAAGTCTTCTAATAAGCTGGTAATAAAAAAAGATGCCTCAAAAAAGCCATCTCTAAAAAATAAAATATCAGCAAAACAAAAACCAAAACAGGAACCAAAACAGAAACCAAAACAGGAACCAAAACAGAAACCAAAACAAGAACCAAAACAGGAATCAAAACAGGAATCAAAACAAGAAAAAAATACAATCAAAGAAGGTGTTACAAAGCAAATTAACAAAAAGGAAGTTAAAAAAACAAAGGTGTTAAAAGAAAAAGGTGCAGAAAATCAAATACCTCAAAAGAAAGCTGATTCAACCATTGTGTCAACAAAAAAAATAATACAAAAGGACTCACCCATCATAAAAGATTCGGCTATTAAAACACCGCAGAAAACGATTAAAAAAAATAAAAGATCAGCAGTGAAGAATAGACTTGATGCAATGGATGAAGAAAAAGCACAAAAAAATAAACAACGACGTGAAAGATTACGTCAGCTTTCCTCCCAACATCAAAGAATAATGAAAAAAAGAAGAAGGTAATAGGCTATGAATGCTTTAAAAGCAGCTATTTGGGTTTCAAAAATAGAAGACCGACGCGATGCCTTGCGGTTACGTTTTCATACAATGGGGGTGAAAGCATTACTGAATCAAGATGATCAAGAAAGTGTGCAACCACAACGGTTAACGCTGGCAACTTTGCCTGACTATTTAAAGGAAAAAGGGCTATCTGCTCTTTTATATCTTGCTAGTACCCCTGCTATTTTTGCTTCATGGTTTAAACCTAAATCAATTATGGGGGGACTTTTTTTAGTTTTATCCCTTTTAGTGACACTTGGTTTATTAGTCATCGCGGTTATTAGTGGAGGGATGTATTACTATCTTTCACAACCCGTTGATGAACAACAATTACAATATTATTTAAAACAGCACCGCCAAAGTATTGCAATCAGCTTGCATGATGAAAGTAATCATTTAATTGGCGCATTCCCACCTTTGCAAAATGATTATAATAATCAAACGGGGGCGCTTTACGTTAAAAATGTCCCGCCTTTGTATTGGGATTTAAGCAAAGCATTAAGCGATAAAACCTTATCATTTAATCAAGAAAATCCTAGTTTTTGGAGTTTGTATAAAAAAATAATACGATTTCAAAATGCCTCTTATAAAGGCGTAAATTTAAGCGCTCCTTATCAAGCTGGTCATCAAGGTGATGCATTAATCATGCGTATCGCTAAAGGTTTGCAAGGCAATTATGGAAACCAAAATCAACAAAACCAAAGCCTTGTTGATCGTTTTTTAAAAACAAAAGAAACCTTGCGTGTCGCACGTCATTTATACCCTTATTTAGCACAAAATAACGGGGAAGAATTTAAGCGTTGGAGTGCAATGCATGCTCCGTTACTAGCAGCAAAAGAGGATGTTTATGGTTTAAGCGCTATTGCTGCAACATTATTTGGAAAAACCACAGAACAATTGAATACAGGACAACAGGCATTACTCGCAACTGCCTATCATCAGCAAACGAATATGGCATTATTGTTTTCGACTCAAGCTAAATTGCGTCAAAAGACATGGAAACGCCTTATCAAACAAACCCAAATAGCAACGAAGCGAATTTATCAGAAAACTCAGCCTCATACCCTCAAAAGAATATTAGCTGATTTAGAGGAAATGAAAACCGCACCTGCAATGGCAATCGCCACTAAATGGTTGAAATTTATAGAAAAGCAACAAGCTAAAAGTCAAGCACAAGCACAAACACTCTATCAA
>JALVEA010000304.1 GCA_027008665.1 Thiotrichaceae bacterium
ATGGTTAAAATTCTCCATATTCCGCCCAAAAACAAAGCCAATAGCCTGCTATTATCTTTATTTTTGAACAAAATCTGAAAAATTTTTCCTCATTTTTCTTTTGTCCCAGAATACTTTCACAGCCTGTGGCGCGAATGGGAACGAGGCGAAGGTCTTAAAAAAGAAAACAAAAAGCCGAAATATTAATCCAGCGAAATGGACTAAAAATTACCGCAATACAACTCCCCCAAACATTTGCGGATTTTTCCATGCTTTATCGACTTTGGCATTCCATGCAATTTTACCATCACGGTGTTTACCTGTGTCATCATCATTCACTTGAATCTCAAAACCAATACGCTGATTAATACGTGGTTTTAATTTTAATACAGACCAAGGAATGGAGGTTTCTAAACGATAACCATTGGGTGATTTCTTCATTGTAAACTGAATGTTTCTTGCTATTTTTCTAGCGCGTCTACCAGGTTTAATTCCGTCGATAAAAACTTTCTTATCTTTCATGCGAAAGGAGAATTTTAGATCGTTATCTCCATCGTATTTTGCATTACGGCTATTGTCTAAATCTAAATAAATTTCTATTGAATCATCTGACCATGTTGATGCAGAGTCTTGTACTAATTTGTCATCAATCACATTCACCGAAACATATAAATTATTATCATCCCAGCTAGAACGCCATTGTGCAGAGAGGTCTTTTTTGTCATCCACATCGCCTGTTATCAGATTTGATAACGACCTAAAGGTGCTATTTGACCATTTATTCTGTGCTTTTTTAATTTTATAACTACTTGCGACAATCGGTTTTTGGGCTAAAGCTTCTGTTCCTGTGACTAAATGTTTAGCGATTGTAGCGGGTTTTTTATGGCGCACAATGGAGGCGGATGAACAGCCTTGCCACCAACAAGGTTTACCTTTTTTAAAGGATAATGCGGCACGATATTTAGGGGCTTGCGCGGTGGGCTGGGTAATATATTCCTTAATGCCCCAGCTACCATGCCATGTGTATTTTCTTGGTGAGGAAAAGAGCACAAATAATTTACCACCTTCTTTTTTCCAGCCTGTCAATAAATGATAATAAAGCTGTGCCATACGCGGGTCTTTATTGGCTTGTATTAAATAAGGGGTTGCACCTTCGGTTAAAGAATGCGTTTTATGATCAACTAAATGTTGCCCACCTTCATAGGCAATTAAATCAACACCATAGCGTTTGGCAATATTTGCTTGTCGATGCACTGCTTTTAATACATTGCCTAACGAGTAATAATTATTAGGGTCTGTTAAACGCTGAAATATTGCACCCACACTACGGATATTGTGAATATCTTTTTGGCTCATATAAAAATAAGGACCAATTGCCAATGCGTCCACATATTTATAGGCATTTTTATACCCTAAGACTAAATGGGTGTAGGCTGTATCTGCTGTTTTCCCCCCCATCACCCGCACTAAGCGCCGAGTACCACCAAACACACCTTCCCACTGCTTAAATATTTTAACACTTTGTTGTGAGTAGTATTTTGTTCCTGCAACACGACGATCTTTATCCAAACGGTATCTTGTTCCTGTTTGTTTCATATGCTCTGCTTGTGGCACAAAAAGGTCATTCCATGTTTCATTACTGTATTCAATATACACTTTTAGATGTGGACGTAAATGCTCTTTCATATATTTAGCATAATGATAAATATAGGCATTATTTGCTTTATGAGGAATATTAATCCACGGGTCTGCATTTAATTGATTCGCCAATTCAACCATTATTTCTAATGGAATACCGCGCACCCCCTCTTTTCCTCCCCATGTTGCTTTTGATAATTGCGGACGATCTTTCCAATATCGAATATTATTACGTGTTATACCCCCCATATTCATAAAACGAATTACTTTAAAATCTTTCATAAAATTCAAGTAATCAGGATTGAATATAATTTGCTTATAATGTTTGGCAAAGGAGAGATATTGCTGTCCTCTACAGGCATTTTTATGATTCACACGTTTAAAAACATTCCCACTGCATACCCCACCTGGCATTAATATGCGGATATTGCGCAAATAATTATTAGGATTGGTTTCTTCTATAAATAAAGTTGCAGTTACAAGATGGTCTTTCATGGGGACAAAACGAATGAGATCTTTACCCTTAAGACGTTTCACCAGCTTTGCACTTGCACCATAACGGATTTTTCCTTCTCCATCATAACGCACGGTATAAAGTCCAGTCGGTAAATTTTTTAATGGCATCTGACTAATAAAACGAGTCCCAGCTTGCCCCTTATTCAGATTCTTTGGCCAACCTTGTGGATCAAATTTTACATTACCTTTAGTAAACCAAGGACGTGCCTCTTCAAAAGGTAGCGCCAAACGGAATAGATCAACAAAAGGCAAACTGGTATTATTTTCCATTGCCTCATTTGTATT
>JALVEA010000305.1 GCA_027008665.1 Thiotrichaceae bacterium
GAACCAGTACATCTCGATAAGCAGAATTCATCTTATCTAAAGCATAGATTTCACTTACTCCATGCCATACTTTGCGATCATCTAGCAAAATGGCATCGCCTAATGTTTTAAGAATGCCACTAAACTGAAGTTTTTTATTTGCATCGTAAATACGACTCTCCCCGCCTGTGATATTATTGCGCTCTAAAAGCATAATTAAAATAAAATCAGCACCATCTCGATGAATACCTTCAGGAGTTGGTTTTCCTATTTCCTTATTATTGGCTTCAATACGGAATTGATGTGCTTGAATACGCCAACTTTTTTCTTGATTTAGACCGATATAGGCAGTACACCAATTAATAATATTGGAGAGAATGGGGTTTTCAAGGGTGCTGTTTTCAAATAGTTCAAAGGTACGATAAATGCCTCCATTCATGGCGTTACGATAGGTGCTTTGATAATGGGGTTCTTTAGGTAATAAGGTTAATTGCCCTGTTTTTGTTTGCTTATCTGCTTGCCAAGTAAAGACGGCATAACGTCGATAGCGATAATGTCCCCCATCATTTAGGAATTCATCGGCAGGTAAATTTCCCCAGCTCTGTTTAAAATGCGCCAGTTGTGTTGGGTGTTTTTTTAGGACATCAAGCCATAAAGGATTATTTCCGCTATTAGTGTGCAAGATGCTAAACCCTTGCGTATCAAGTTCTTTATGGATTTTTTTCAGAGTTTCACTCTTAGAATATTTAAGAGAAGAAGGTTTCTTTTCTGTTGGCTTTACTGGTTTGTTGGAAGATTTCATAATTAGGGGACTCTAAAAAATAGTTGCCCTCCTTAGTATGCCCGATTAGGCAATAAAATACCCATTACATCTTGCTGATCTAAATGCTCAAATAAATTCAATACCTTCGCCAAATCGAAAATGATCGAGTGGATAAGTACATATTCATCCATCATAAGTGCTTGAATTCTAGTGAATGCACTATCGCTTATCCACTCTACAGCTTAAATTTAGCGAAGGTATTGTTAATAGGGTGTCCCAAAGTCCTGAGTCCAATAATGCTTATAGTTAGAACTGGCGTTATATACCATTGCCATGCCCACCTCTGTATACTTTGGATTCATAATATTTGCACAGTGTCCATCACTATCTAGCCATTGTTGAATAACAAGGGTAGCTGTATTGGTATTTGTTCCAGCCGCAATATTTTCTGCAAGGCGACTCCAGCTATAATTATAATGTTCTACACGTTCGGAATTAATGCTTTGTTTACCCAGTTTTGTGCCTGTCCAGTCCGAAATTGTTCCTGAGCCAGAATGTTCAAAGGTATTACTTAGAGCCAAATCTTGACTATGCTCATAGGCGGCTTTATAAAGTTTATCATTCCATGTTAAAGGAGAGACTGCGGGAAAAATGCCTTTAGAGTGGCAATCTTGGCTTGTACTTCTTGCTTGATTAATAGCCTCTAAATATTCTGTTTGTTGACTATTGGATAAAACAGGAATTTCATTGCTTGTCGTTGAGTTGTTTTTCCCCCATTCATAATGTACCTCAGCAAAACCTGCCCGATACCCATAAGCCTTCATGGTTAAGTTACGGGTCGTTTTTCCTGTAATTTTAATATACTCATTTCCAAAATGCGTTCCATCACCATTATAGCCTGACCATTCAATTGTCATTCCTTTATAGGTGGTGTTTTGTTTTTGAGAGCCATTTAAAAGTCCTTCTGGCCAATGGACTATTTTTGTACCATCATCTTTGTCATACAGTTGTATATCGACATCTTTATCCGATTTAAGCGTGATATAGAGGTTATTAATAGTCGGTGGAATATCTCCGATGGTGACAATATCTTTTTCAACGATTAATTGTTGAAAGTCCCCACTGCCTGATGTACTCGGTGTTGAACCTCCAGTGCAGTTTTCTTTACCTGCCCAAGAGTAATCGACTTTTGCATAACCTGCTTCGTATCCAAAGGCTTTCATAATAAAATTATTCTGCGTTGTTCCAGAAATCTTTATATATTCATGCCCCAAACCTGATCCATCACCGTTATAGCCACTGTATTCAATAGTAATACCATTATAATAAGTTGAGTCTTTGCTACCCCCTGATAATAAACCATTTGGCCAATGAACTATTTTCTCTCCATTGGCATTGTAGAGTCTGATATCAACATCTTTATCACTTTCTAATGCAATATAAACATCGGTTAAATCTTTTGGAATTGTGCCGACAGTGATGGCATTTTCAAAGTCATTACCATAATGATTAATTTGTTGCTGAAAACTTCCATTACCGCCTTCACATCCTGTTCCATCGCCTCCAAAATCAAACCCCGCACTGGCTAAATTTGGAAGGAGAAACAATGAAAAAATTATCGCTGTAGAAATATACTGCATAGAATAAACCTTTTTTGACACAAAAATGATTGGG
>JALVEA010000306.1 GCA_027008665.1 Thiotrichaceae bacterium
CATTTTGATACTCCCCTTGCCAGTTTGATACATTTTAATAATATCTTTTTTAGGGCTAATAATTTCCGCATCGGTCGGATAATCAGGTGCTTGAATATACTCACAAAGATCATTCAGTGTTGCTTGAGGGTGATCCAATAAATGTAAACAGGCATTGACCACTTCACGTAAATTATGCGGTGGTATATCGGTTGCCATACCGACTGCAATCCCCATCGCACCATTTAATAATATATTCGGTAAACGTGCGGGTAATAAAGTGGGTTCTTCTAAAGAACCATCGAAATTTGCAGTCCAATCAACCGTTCCTTCTCCCAATTCTTGAAGTAAAACCTTGGCATATTGGGTCAAACGTGATTCGGTATAACGCATGGCAGCAAAGGATTTAGGATCATCAGGGGAACCCCAATTTCCCTGACCATCGACCAATGGATAGCGATAGGAAAAGGGTTGTGCCATTAGCACCATTGCTTCATAACAGGCACTGTCGCCATGCGGATGAAATTTACCCAGCACATCACCGACGGTACGTGCGGATTTTTTATGTTTGGAAACCGAGGATAAACCTAACTCAGACATTGCATAAATAATACGCCGTTGCACGGGTTTTAAACCATCGCCAATATGTGGCAAAGCACGATCTAAAATAACGTACATGGAATAATCGAGATAAGCTTTTTCGGTATATTCTGCAAGAGGCAATGTTTCAGTCATATTCATATTGATTTATACTTTCAGGTAAATAATTTTTAGAATCGGTGGCTTTAGCTCTGTTAGCCCTGCCAGACGAGGCGAAAGCACTCGATTCCGAAGGAATTTTAATTCCCCTTACGTCCCCAAATAGATTCATTAACTTTAGGTTTTTTAGGCTGATTATCGGATGTTTTAGCGGGTCTACTAGAGGGAATAGGGATAATTTTTTGTTCTTTGGCTTTATCTAATAATTTTTTAGCAGGCATTTTATAAGGGCTTGTTGATTTTGGCGTGGGTTTGTCTATTGCTTTTTTTGTAATTTTTTTAATAGGCATTTTATAAGGACTTGCAGGTTTTTCTGCTGTCTGCTCAAACTTATCCTCTACTTCAAGCTCACTACCTCGCGCTTTATTACGCTTTATTTGTTTTTTTGACGGTCTTTTTTTCTTACCTTTTACCTTTTTAGGACGACTACGCTGAGGAGGAGGAGGGGCGATTTCATCCGCTTCAAAGCCCTTAATTGCTTCCCATGGAAGATGTAGCCCATTGCGCTTTTCAATCACTGTAAAATGCTGGTATTCATGATGTGAAATCAAAGAAATTGCCATCCCTGTTTGTCTTGCACGACCTGTACGCCCTATTCGATGCACATAATCATTGGGGCTACGTGGTAATTCATAATTAATCACACAGGGAAGTTGAATAATATCCAACCCCCTTGCGGCAACATCAGTGGCAATAATAATCCGCAATCTACCTGCTTTAAATTCTTTTAAAACATCTCGACGTTCATATTGTTTTTTATTACCGTGTAAGGACAGGGCTTCAATATTTTGTTCAGATAGTTTTTCAACCAAATTATCACAGCTTCGTTTAGCACTACAAAAAATCAAAACCTGTGACCAATCATTATTTTTTAGAAGATCGGCGAGTAGGGCTGTTTTTTTATCAAAATTAACGGTTAAAACACGCTGATCAATTAAGCTTTTTTCGCTTTGATCTTGTTTAATAATTTCAGGATTATTGAGAACCTTTCTGACTAAGGGACGAATTTCATCAGGAAAGGTGGCAGTAAAAAACAGATTCTGACGCTTATTAGGTAAAAACTTAATAATTTGCTCTATTTCTTCTTTAAAACCTGTCCCGACAAGACGGTCTACCTCATCTAATACCAATGTTTCTAGTTGATTAAATTTAACAGCTTTGGCTTTAATCAAGTCAATAAAACGCCCAGAAGTGCTAACTAGAAAATCTGACCCACTGCGTAAATTTTTAATTTGTTGTTCAATTTTAACCCCACCATAAACACTTAAACAGTTCGGCTGTGGTTGTATATTTTTAGCAAACTTAGTGATTTCCTGCCCGATTTGAATCGCTAATTCCCGCGTAGGCACTAAAATCAATGCGCGTACTTGATGCGCTCTAAGCGTTTCTTTTTTATGACCGTATTGCGCATGATGATTGTGAGTCAAGGCATGGAGGATAGGCAAAACAAAAGCGGCGGTTTTCCCTGAACCTGTTTCAGCACCCGCTAACACATCACGCCCTTCTAATATTTTAGGAATCGCCGCTTGTTGAATATTAGTTGGTTTTTTATAACCCGCCTCATTAATTGCTGTTAGTATCTTGGTCGAAAAACCAAATTTAGCAAAAGAGATTATTGAAGTTTTTTTATACATGAAGGTATTGTTTAAAAAGAAAAAACTTATTCTAG
>JALVEA010000307.1 GCA_027008665.1 Thiotrichaceae bacterium
ATGGCAGAAGTATTAGGAGTAATGAGATCCTCTATCTTCGCTGGATCAATATTTAACGTTTTAGGGTCAATATCCGCAAAAATAGGATGCAAACCATTGGTCACAAGAGAACTTGTCGTTGCCACAAAAGAAAAAGGCGTAGTAATAGCATAACCTTTTAGATCTAAAGCTCTGTAAGCTATCTCAAGTGCTGCCGTACCATTGGCTACCAAAATGATGTTTTTAACACCCAAATACTCAGCTAATCTTTTTTCAAGTTTTTTAACTAATGGACCATTGTTAGTGATCCAACCATTAGCATAGATCTCATCAACATACTTTTGGTACTTTTCTTTGTTCGGTAGATAGGTTTTTGTTACATTGATCATTATATCTCACCTAATTAAGAATCGAATAATAACGCCCATGTTGTCAGAAATGTAGACCTTATAATTTGATCGGATGAAATGATGGTCAATATTATGAGGGCACGGAGCCTGACGGAGTGTTCTTTTAACATCATACTATTTATCTTTATACTAGTTCTAAAACAATTCTAATATCAATATATGCGAGAAACTATTGATTCCTGTCGGATAAAAAAGGTCTAATACCACTTTTCTTTAGAGATATTTACTCTAAACCATTTTTTCACAAACTTCAGTATTGGATATGAATTTTTGTGATAGTTTATTTAATAATATATACCAACCCATAAGGCTTGTGATATACAGCAACAATGCCATTTCATAAGGCATATTAACAACGACTATCAGACCAAAGGCTGTATATGAAACTTGGATTAAAGTAATAAAAATGACTGTTTTTTTCACATCTTCTTTAAATATATTAAAGAAAATATGATGAATATGCTGTTTATCAGCGAAGAAAATGGGACGTTTACTTCTTTTTCTTCTAATCATAACGACTATCGTATCAATGATTGGAATTGCAAGAAGATATAATATAATAACTGGCTCTATGTAGTTAATAGATTTTATTGACATAATAGAAATAACAAATCCTAATGTCAATGAACCACTATCTCCCATAAATAATTTTGCAGGATTCCAATTAAAAACCAAAAAAACAACTAGTGCTGAAATAATGATCGGACTAGTCAATAGTAGAAATTGATCATTATTTTGACTGCCAACAAACCAAAATGAAGAAAAAATAACAATGGATATGCTAGCAGCTAAACCATCTAGTCCGTCGATTAAATTTAATGCATTAGTAAAACCAACCACGGCAATGATAGTAAAAGGGACGCTTAACCAAGATAGCATTATCAGTGGGTAGCCAAAATAAGTTCCAAGATTCGTTATCATTAGCCCATCTAGACATAGAAAAAGTGTTCCCACTGCAATTATTATTACTTTATACAAGGGGACAGCCCCTCTTAAATCATCGTAAACACCTAGTAGAAACACCAATAACACACCAATAATGGATAAGCTATAATGTTGATATTCATTTGAATAAGTAAATACTAAAATAAAGAAAACGGATAGAAATATGGCAATCCCTGAGCCACTAGGTATTGCTTTAATATGAACACTTCTTTCATTTGGAATATCAATAATTCCTAACTGATTTGAAAAAGTAATAAAAAGTTTTAATGCTATAAAACTAGCTATAAATGTGGCAAAAAGAGAGAGAATCATGTCGTGTTTTCTATACTATATCTACGGGGGAGCTATATATATAACATTTTTTTTATTTTTTATCACAAATATTTAAAATATTAATATATGAGAATATTAATATGTGAATGTAAGTTATTATTTTTTTCTATTCTTTTACTCTATTAATAAGATTTTTCTTATTTCAAGTCAGGATCAAAAAAAACACATACAAGTCATAAGGTTAAGAGACTAAAATTATAGCGAAATCAGAATATTTTGCTTTATCCAAAGTATTTAACAATTAATTTTATTTATTTGCTGTCATTATATTATATTAATATTGATCAAATAACACTCCATTAGAAATATTTAATCATAAGGATAATTTTTTTTTATTTACTTAGATTTATAACAAAATACGATATTATATCTACTGTTTCAAACTGGGCTTAGAAGTCGTTCAATCATTAATTGAGTAGATTTGATACCGCGAAACTCATTCACATCTAAGCGATATAATAAATGTACTAAAGCGCCCTGCTCTGGCCATTCTTCTAAATTCACATTGAAGGCTATTGCATTTATTGATGTTGCTATTTGTTTTTTATTGTCTACTAGATGCAGTACTAATTTTATATGGGCATTTTTAAGAATCTTTTTTTGTATAATTTTAAATTGATTATCAAATACAGGGGCTGGAAAGTGTTGTCCCCACGGGGCGGCAAAGCGTATTTGATTGGCATTGTTTAAGTTGAAGTCATTTGATTTTAATGCCCCGTCGGTGAAAAGTTT
>JALVEA010000308.1 GCA_027008665.1 Thiotrichaceae bacterium
CATGGTCTAACTGGATGGGTTTTGTAAACCCGTCCACACATTTAGCTTAAATACAAAAAAGCAGTTTTCTACAAGGCTCTTTTCTAAAACGTTTCGACGGGGTAAGCATTATTGTGCAAGTGCATAGTCTCCCCGTATTCCGCAAAGCTCCATACGGGCTACCTTGCTCAGTAGCATTCAGGAGTAACCCAGAATATGCCATTGTTATTAAAATCCATAAAGATGGTACATTTAGTGAAATATATAATGGCAGAGGTAGCACCATCTGGGACACATTTAAAAATAGAAAGCTTCCATCAAATGGTCAATATCAAATATCACTAACAAAACTAAAGGAATTATCTAAAAAAACTCCAAGTGAAAAAAAAATCCCATCAAAAATATCCTCTGCTAAGTAATAAATTATTAAATTGACATTACATAGATATTCCATACAATGTATGTATGGTTAAATTTGAATGGAATGAAGAAAAAGCAATAAAGAATATAAAAAAGCATGGGGTTTCCTTTGAGGAGGCATCATCTGTGTTCTATGACGATTTTGCAGTGCAGTTTTATGATAAAGAGCATTCAGAACTAGACGAAGATCGTTTTCTTCTACTGGGTTTAAGTAACCATTCTAGGCTACTAATGGTTTGTCATTGTGAAAAGCTATCAGGTGAAGTGCTCCGAATAATCTCAGCAAGAAAAGCAACAAATAATGAGAAAAAATTCTACAAAGGTGGTTTAAAATGAAGAAAGAATATGATTTATCGAAATTACAATCACGAAGAAACCCTTATGCTTCAAAATTAAAAAAGTCGGTAACAATGAGGCTTAGTGAGGATATTATTGGTTATTTTAAAAATATGGCAGTTGAGTCGGGAATACCCTATCAAAGTCTTATTAATTTATATCTCCGTGATTGTGTTCAGCACCACAGAACGGTAGATATTTCATGGAAAAACAACAACACAGCCTAAATCGGGTAAGGGCTAGTTTTTCTCTAACCCTCCCCACCCCCCCCTGCATGCGGCTCCGTACAGGGCGGTTCATTAGCATTATTCTGGATAATGAAACGCTGACCACTGTTCCTTTACTGATACTAACCCTTGCAATGCTAGCCACTTATTATTTCGGTTTGCGCCATTGTTTCAAATAGCACATCCGTATCCGTCGGCGTATCCACTGATCAAGTAAGGGGACGGGGCGATAGTATTCGTTCAGTCGGTAGTAATTTAGCCATCCGACCATGTATAGCCTGAGTTGTTTATACCGATACCACCAACTTCCCCCCCAAGATCGTCCTGTTAATTCTCGGATACGATGCTTGAAGTTCTTCAGTGCTTTATAGAATATTTAGGACACCCATAATTAATCACTATCATCATGGATGTCCTAGCGCGCTCCTTAGAATATTTAGGACACCCATAATTAATCACTATCATCATGGATGTCCTAGCGCGCTCCTAAAACTTCCTAAAGACAAACCTCGTCGAGCTAAATTAATTAGAGATACAAGTATAATAATCAATTATAGCCTCAAAAAGCTCACAATATGCTAAGCTCCTTGGCATGAAAAAAACTGCTCTTAAATTCCGTCGCTTATTGGCTGTAGGCATCGCTTTTATTACCTTAGTGCTGCTACTGTTTCTCTTCTTTGCTACCCAAAGTATTTTATCTGTCTGGGAAAGCATACAAGGTTTGCCTGCGTTTTTTTATTATGGTTTCCTTGGCTTAATTATTGCCATTATTGCTGTTAGTGCTTGGGTGATTAAAAATGTTCTTAGCCCTAGCAAAAAAGTAGCGCAAAAAAAGCAGGAAAAAATCGATCAAGAAACTGTTTTAAAAGAACTCGATGTGGCTAAAGAGAGTGGTATTGATACCAGTGAACTGCATCGTGAAATTGAAGTATTGCAACGACGTAAAGAAAGTGCCTCTATCCATGTTGCTATCTTCGGTAATGTCAGTACGGGCAAATCATCGATTATCAAAACACTGCTGCCTGATGCGAAAATATTAACTGATGTACGGGGTGGTTCAACAACAGAGATCAAAGAATACACATGGACTTCCACCTCAGGAGATCGATTAATTTTAACTGATCTGCCCGGTCGTAGTGAGGCTGATGGGAGTCTCGACGAGCTGGTTCATGATGAGGCTGTTCGGGCGCAACTTGTTATTTATGTCACCGATTCTGATTTAACCCGTAATCAATTTAACGATATTCTGACATTACGCAGTTATGGTAAACCAATGATTGTGGCGTTAAATAAAAGTGATCGTTTTAACGAAGAAGAAAAAGCACTACTTAAAGAGCGTTTCTATCAGCAGTTTGAGAAAGAAGATAAATCACAAAAAATATTGCAACAAACATCTTCTGGCTCTTCTCAATCTAGAGATTTACAGCTAACCTTTATTAAATCAGGGGGAACAGAGGAAGTCGTTAGAATATATCCTGATGGGCGTGAAGAAAAAGTATTAAGACCACGTAAAGCGGATGTTTCTGCGCTTGCTAATGCACTTCAAGAAGAAATTGATGCACAAAGCGAACTATTAGAAAGTCTACGTGATGCCAGTGTTTTTGTATTAGTGAAACAAAAACTAGATCATGAAAAAATAGCTTTTAGACAGGAAAAAGCACAAGAGATAATCACAACTTCAACTCGAAACGCGGTCTTAGGAGCATTGGCCTCTGTTAGCCCTGGAACTGACTTGCTAGTGCAAGGCGTACTCGCTACTTTGATGACTAAAAAATTATGTAAATTATATGATGTACCAATCCGTAAGCTGGATATTGAAAAATTCCTAGACTTTAGTCAGGGGCAAGTGAAAAAAAGTGTACCGATATTATTAGCCGTTGCGGGTAATGGTATGAAGGCATTTCCAGGGATTGGCACAATTACAGGCGGATTAACCCATGCAGTCGCTTATGGGCTAATCTTTGATGCACTCGGGAAAGCGGTTGCAAAAACATTAGAAGAACGCGGGCAGTTACGGGCTGCGCCTGCTGCAATAACATTTAAGGAGATGCTGAGTGAAAATTTGGAAACGCGTGCAAAATTATTTGCCAAGCTTGTTTTCGATAACCGAAAAAAATAAACAAGAACAAGAGAAGACGACAGAAATAAAAAAATCAGGGGAAACGCATATTCAATTAGCGAAAGAAAGTTTAAGCGAATTGCTAAACGATACTCGCGTACCTGAAACAATACGCCATTCGCTACAAGATGATTACCAACAATTACACACCATGTTAAACAAACTAGAAAACAGTCAATTGCATATTGCTGTCTTTGGTCGTGTCAGTGTTGGCAAATCATCCGTACTCAATGCCCTGCTAGGTCGTAATGCCTTTAGTGTCAGTGTCTTGCACGGAGAAACAACTCAATCGGATATGCAGGAATGGCAAGAAATTAATGCAGGCGGTATTTACCTTATTGACACGCCGGGTATTAATGAAATTAACGGAGAACAACGTGAGCGCATAGCCCACGAAGTTGCAAGTCGTTCTGATTTATTATTATTTGTGGTTGATAGCGACCTAACTGAAGTTGAATTAGAGGCCTTGAAAATAGTCTCAAAATCAAACCGTCCTATTATTCTCGTGGTCAATAAATCGGATCAATATAATGATGATGAAATATTAAAACTACGCAGTATTATTCGTGAACGTGTTGCGGGCATTATCGCTCCAGAAAACATCATCTTTACTGCCGCCTTACCCGCTAAGCAAATTATTATTATGGTTGATGAAGACGGTAATGAAACAGAATCAACCCGTCGTCGCCCCGTTGATGTTCTTAATCTAAAATCACGTTTATGGGATATTATTGAATCAGAAGGCAAAACACTTTCCGCTTTAAACGCCTCATTATTTGCAGGTAATTTAAGCGAACAAGTCAGCCGACGTGTTTTATCTGCACGTCAAGAAATTGGTGCTGAAACTATCAATATGTACTGTTTAGGCAAAGGCGTTGCCGTTGCCCTAAACCCGATTCCCCTGATTGATATTATTGCTGCGGCCGCCATTGATGTCAGTATGGTAATCCATCTATCCAATATTTATGGTCTGCCAATGTCAAAAACTGAAGCAGGGGAGCTTATTAAAACCATAGCCGCCCAAATGCTATTATTATACGGTTCTTTCTGGGTCATTAACTTTGCATCTTCAGCCCTTAAAGTAACCACCATCGGTTTATCCACCCTTCTCACCGCCGCCGCTCAAGGTGCGATTGCATGGTATAGCACCTTAATTATTGGACGTGTCACTGAAACTTATTTAGTCAAAGGAAAATCTTGGGGAGACGTTGGCCCCAAATTAGCCGTACAAAACATCCTCGACAGCCTAGACCGTGACTCTGTAATGAGTGAGGCAAAAGAAGAAATTATGCGTTATCTAAAAACCGATAAAGAAAAGAAAAATCATTTTTCTTAGTGAGAGATTATGGAGACTTAGCCCGACGGCGTTTGTAACCCCGTCCAGCTAACATTGAGCAAATAGCTTGCCTTGAGGTACGAAACGCAGGGTTTATCTGAAGACTCACTTCCTCTTCAATTAAACGGCTCATTTACTTGCCAAACTGAAAAGAGCATGATCTTACTGCAAGGCTTCCTGAATCAAGGGGACTAAGGATTCAGGCAATTCTATTTTCCCTGAGAGTGCAAATTCATGCGCCTGTGGAGACATTTTTTTCCATGTTCTTTGGATAATATCAATCCATTTTTCTTTATCATATTCTGTTGAGAATTTTTTATAAAAATCAAGCATATAAAACTGCAGAAAAACTAATGCCGCAACATCTTCAACAATTTGTGTATCAGGGTTGGTTTTCAGCGATTTTTTTGCAACAGCCAATTTAACTCGTTCAATAAATGCCTCATCATAACCTGCTTGTTGCAATAAGTTAGCAACGGTTTCTGCATGAAATTTATAAAGATTAGTACGCCAAAGATGGTAACCCTTGCGATTCATTGGATAATCTTTACGAGGCGACTTCCAACGCTGAATATGTTGTGCTCTTACTGCTAACTTTGCCACATCATCGGCATCAGGCAAGTAGACAGCCAACATATCGCTCATGCGTTGTCCATAAAGCCATTCTTTTGCTACTTCTTTGCCATCAACCTCTTCAGTATTAGGGTCTTCATTATTTGCTGCATCGATTAATTCAACTGCTTTTTCATAAGATTGCTGTTGTACTTGTGTCATTACCACTTCCATTTTCAAAGATGGGGATTGTAGATAATCACAGCCTTGCAATACAATATCGCGCAATATTAAGGGGTTTATTTCCTTAAAATAGCCTATCTATTATACTTCCCATGTAATTTAGGAAAATGGAAGCGATGCTTTAGCTTTGCCTTTTTCGATGCCGTTAGGCATAAAGCAATGGCGCACCTAAGCGATCATGAATCTCATTGCTGACTGTATTTGAAATATTTAATTCTTTCGCCAACCTATCTAAGTAACGAACCTCTGCTTCATCATCAAGATCAATTGCCAATAAAGACATTAAATAGACCTGCTGTTCCATGCCTTCTGGCACACTGTCAATTAACTCCTCAAAGGCAAGAGGAGCTTCTACTTCTTTACGCACCATCTCTGCATCTTCTTTTGAGGCTTCCTTAAATTGAGCTAAGATTTTATCCTGTTCAGCCTCATCAATTTTACCATCCGCTTTTGCCGCACTTACCATGGCACGTAATAAAATTTCTGCTTGCCGATCTTGCTCCGCTGTTGGTTTAGGATCTTTTCCCTGAATAGCATCATTAAACATACTGGCGAAGTCATTGTTGTTTCTCATTACCAAGGCTGAACCTTGTTGTATATTCCCCTCACCCAAAGAACCTAATAAGCCTCCTAAACCGCCCTTATTTGATCCTCCATTAAGCAGGCCTCCAAGACCATCTAGCAAACTACCGTGACTAGATGAACCGCTTCTCATCATTTTTCCAACACCTTTTGCTACTAAAATACCTATTGTAACTTTGCCTAATGTTCCTAACATACTCATTTTAACTTTCCCTTTAATAATAGTCTTAGTTTGTTATTAATGATAATAGTAGTAGTTTAGAAAAATTACTGTCTTTTCATGCGATTAATGTGATTAAATTTTGCCTACTTAGAGATAAGCAAAGAGAATTCAATATAAATAAATGCTTATTGACAACAAAAAAGATCTTAAAAATAGCGCTAATACGCCATAAATCACCTGAAAGAGACTGCAAAATAAAACTATCTATTCTTCTTTAAAAAGCGCATTAAACTAAAAATTCAGGTCGTTCATTTTTTTTAGGAAGCTGATATTTCTCAGGATAACTAACACTCACAAAATAAAGCCCATAAGCCGAGGCCGTTATACCTGCTTGAGTGCGGTCTTTTATTTGCAATAACTCTGCAAACCATTCAGGTGGCTTAATCCCCATTCCTACATCAAACAAGCTACCCACAATATTCCGCACCATATGATATAAAAAAGCATTGGCGCAAATATCAATGTAAATATAATCCCCTTTACGTTTAACAATAATTTCCTTTATTTCCCGTTTTGCATGACTTGCCTGACATCCTGAAGCACGAAAACTAGAAAAATCCCTTTCTCCTATCAAATAATTGGCAGCTTGCTGCATTACTTCTTCATTCAACAAGGGACGAAACCATGTAACGCACTGGTGCAACAAACAAGGACGTATTTTTTGATTAAGAATGATATAACGATAACGCCTATCTAAAGCTGAAAAACGGGCATGAAAATCATCAGAAACCGTTTTAATCCATTGAAAAGAAATGCTCGCAGGAAGATTGCTATTACCTCCTAAAAGCCACGCTTTTTCAGTGCGTACAGCATCAGACTCGAAATGTATAACCTGCCCTATTCCATGCACACCACTGTCTGTTCGCCCCGCACAAACAACCTCAATGCTATGATTTGCTATTTTTGATAATGCTATTTCAACTTCTTGTTGGACCGATGGCGCATGGGATAACTTTTGCCAACCACAATAAGGTCTTCCATCATATTCCACACAAAGAGCATATTTCATAGTATTTAAATTAAGCACTTATCATATTAAGAAAACACAGGATTTATCGTCTCATACAAACCCTGCATTTCTCGCCTCAACACAGGAGACTTTCTTAAGTTATGATAATCCTAATTTTTCTGCAATTTTCTTTAGCTCTTCCGCTTTTTTTACATTACTTTCAGCCCATGTATGCACAAGAATAGCAAGTTCATGCGCTTGTTTCTTCTCTGCATCACCTTTTGCGATTAATTCATCTGCCTTTTTCAACATCTCATCTGATTTGGCAAAACCAAACCCTGCCTCTGTTGCTTTAGTCTGCATTTCTTTGGCAGATTTTATTGCATCTTCAGGTGTCATTTTTAGTAATGGAGAAGGTGTAGCTGTCGTCGCTGTCACTGTTGTTGACGAAGTTGTTGCTTTGTCAGAATCTGATGATGAGGAAGCAATAGCAGCACCTGCTAAACCACCAAGAACCGCTCCCCCAACACCTGCTGCTACCATACCACCTACACCTGACCCTCCTCTAGGGGCTGGATCAGCTGCCGCAGGGGCTGAAGCTGTTGGGGCTGGGGCCGCTGGAGTTGGAGCTGCTGGAGCTGGGGCTGGAGTTGTCGCCGCAGGAGCAGGCGCTGATTTAGATTTAGATAAGCGCGATGATTTTTTTGAATCACCTTTGCCTTTACTACTTTTAGCAAAAGTTTGTAAGCTTGTAGTCGCAATTGCAATAGTCAGAGCACTGACAAAAAGAGTTTTTATTATCATAATGATAGTATTTCCTTGTTTTCTATTAGAGTGGTTTAAAAATGAAGATGTAATCCCCTATTTTTTAGAGTGTATTTCTATAACGAGCACCTTGCTCTCTCTCAAAAATACTAGTAATCAACTGATATTTAGACTGGTCTGTATCCGTCAAATATAAATCAACTAAATACAACATGGGGATAATAAATTTAGCATTCAAGTACTATTTTTAACGCTATTTTCAATAGATGATTCTAGCCACTTACAATGAAGACCAATAATGTTTGGCACGCTTATTGCTTAACCCTAAATTTTCAGCTTATCAAAAATATCCTGTTTATAACGGATTTTCTTCAGTTGTAGTATAATCCTTCTTATCTTCTTAAATTAAAACGGGGTTTTTTAGGTGAATTTAGTCAGTATACTTATAACGTTAGCAGGTATTATTGCGATTCTTGCTCTGTATGTCATTGGCAAACTATCACAACAAAAAGAACCAAAAGATAAAATTATTATTATCCCCAAAATACACGACAGCGAAGGACGTTTAATGAGTTCTGTGTTAGGTGATTTTTCCGCTGCTGATGGCTCTACCCCTCCACCGATTGAACCTTATAATGAAACTGACAACCAAGCCAATCAAACAAGGGAGATTACAGAAGAGCGACAAATCGTCTTATTTATAGCCGCCTTAGATCATTCAGGTATTGATGGAAGTAAGATTCCAAGCGTATTAGAAAAGCATAATTTACAATTTGGTGAAATGGATATTTATCATTATTTAATGGATACGGATCAACAAAAAGCCGCTAGTATCTTTCGTGTTGCTAATGGCGTAAAACCTTGGACGCTTGTACCTGATGAGATAATAAATACAACAACACCAGGGTTATCTATTATTTTACAACTCCCTTCTATTGCCAATGATCACGCTGCTATGGAATTATTTATTAGCCATGCCGAAGGAATTGCGATTGACCTAGGCGCTCAACTTAAAAATGCACAACAAGAAAACTTCTCTGCTGCGGATAAAGAAGAATTGCTTTTATCCGTTAGCTAATATTATTTAAGCCATCCGATTTCCTTTGCTGTTGTTTCCCCAACTAAACAATCCTTCAAAGCGTTAGGAACGACAACAATATCAACTGTATAAGGAATACGCCCCGCCATAATTTCACATTGGGTTTGTTTTTGCTCTTTACCCAATGCAGGATTAGCATAACCTTCTGGGAAATAAGGTTGCAATGTAACAGGATCATATTTATCAGTCGCCCCTAAAGTATGGAGCATTTCATGGGCAATAATTACATTATTCCTTTGCATTAATTGCTCATTGGCAGAGTTTTTTATCAATGCCATTCTGCCCTTTTCTAAGCCAACGGATATTTGAGACTCTTCCGTTTCCGTTGCGTAATATTCAATAAATAAACGA
>JALVEA010000309.1 GCA_027008665.1 Thiotrichaceae bacterium
ATCAAGCATTGTTTAAAGGTCTTGCCATTGAGAAACAGTGGGATTGGCAGATTACTTTTCCTGTGATTAGAATAAGTTTTGCGGGTAATCGTAGTGCTGATGAGCTAAAACTAGAGATTTGTAAAAACCTCGATTTTTGCCAAAAAAGTTTAGGGATTCAGTGTCAGGAAAACTACGATTATGCCACTTGTTTTGCTGATCTTATTCAAAAGTCTTATGAAAAATATCAACAACCTGTGGTGCTACTCATTGATGAATATGACAAGCCTATTTTAGATAATCTTGACCAAATGTCCGTGGCGATTGAATGCCGGGAAATTATTAAGCGTTTGTATTCACAAATTAAAGAAAATGACCGTTATATCCGCTTTTCATTTTTAACAGGTGTTAGCAAATTCTCCAAAACGAGTATATTTAGTGGTTTAAATAATCTCAGTGATATTAGCCTTATGCCTCAATACGGTAATATTTGTGGTTATACACAGCACGATATTGAAACGACCATTGCGCCTTATTTGCAAAGGGTTGATTTAGTGGAATTAAAGCGTTGGTATAACGGTTATAATTTCTTAAAAGATCATGTTTATAACCCCTATGATATTTTGCTATTTATTGATAATGCATTTTTGTTTGATAATTATTGGTTTAGCACTGGAACACCTAGTTTTTTAATTAAACTCCTTAAACAAGAACATTATATATTGGCTGAATTTGAACAGCTTGAAGTGGGTAAAGAACTGCTGGATAGTTTTGATATAGAAAAAATTAGTTTAGAAACAGTGATGTTTCAAGCAGGTTATTTGACCATTAAAGAGGTACAACAATGGGGTAGTAATCTGATTTACACCTTGACCTTTCCTAATCTGGAAGTCAAAAACAGTTTTAATAATTATTTATTGAATTATTATTTTGTTCGTTCTTATAAAAAAACCAAGGTACAACTGGCGCTGTATAAGCAATTAGCCGCTGCTAAACTAGATGAACTTGAGGCGACCTTTAAAGCCTTATTTGCCTCAATTGCCTATAATAATTTCACCAATAATGATATTCAGCAGTACGAAGGCTTTTATGCTAGTGTAGTTTATGCATATTTCGCAGGTGCAGGTTTTGACTATCTTAAAGCAGAAGATGCAAATAATCATGGACGCATTGATCTAACGGTAATGATCAATAATACGGTTTATATCTTTGAGTTTAAAGTCGATGGTTCAAATGCATTACAACAAATTAAAAATAAGAACTATCATCATGCCTATCAAGGTAAAGGATATGATATTTATCTTATCGGAGTAGAGTTTGACCGTGATAGCCGCAGTGTGAGTCGATTTCAATGGGAGCAGGTTTAAGGAAGCTCTAAGCAATGAATTTACCAGTCTTACTTAACCTTTTTTCTTATCGCTAAAATAATTAATAATAGACCTATTAAGATAAAAGGGATGCTTAATATTTGTCCTGTATTTAACCAAAGCTCAGAGTTATAGGCTTCTTGTTTTGATTTTACAAATTCAATCAAGAGGCGTGCTATAAATACAAAACTTAATAATATACCAAATAGCATCCCTGCTTTGTCTTTGATTTTAGTTGTTTTATATAGCCAAAATAGAATAATAAAAATAAATAAATAGCACAAGGCTTCATAGACTTGAGCGGGGTGGCGTGGCAAGGCATCCACACGTTGGAAAATAACCGCCCAAGGCACTGTTGTTGGTATGCCAACAATTTCTGAATTAAATAAATTTCCAGTACGAATAAAAGTTGCAAGTAAAGCGGTAGGAATAGCCAGTCTATCTAGTAGCCAAAGATAAGAATATTCCTTATTGCGCTTAAATAGATACAAGCCAATCATTGCACCAATAGCCCCTCCATGACTTGCTAAGCCCCCTTCCCATATTGTTAAAATTTTGATGGGATTAGCAAAATAATAACTAGGATCATAGAAAATAACATGTGCCAAACGTGCGCCAACTATGACTCCAATCAAAAGAAACCAGAGTAATTTATCCAAATCTTCAATATTTTTATGTTCACGCTGAAATATCCACTGCATGATTTGAAAGCCAATAATAAAACCTAGCGCAAATAACAAGCCATACCAATGGACTTTCAATGGCCCTAATGAGACAAGAATAGGATTAATATCCCATGTAATATAATTCATTGATAAACCTTAGTTATTTTCTAGTCGATATTGTTTGGGTTGTTGAAGATATTGATGGTTAATATAAATACGATCAGCCTTTAATTCTACCTGATTATTAACCAGTAATTTAACGGCTTGCGGATAAATAATATGCTCTATTTGGTGTACTCGATTGGATAAGGTTTCTTCATTGTCATTTTTTTTAACAATAACAACCCCTTGAATCAAAACCGCTCCTGCATCTAGCTCAGG
>JALVEA010000310.1 GCA_027008665.1 Thiotrichaceae bacterium
GATACCGCTATCGCCATCCGTACTGCTGTTATTAAAGATAATATTCTTAATATTCAAGCAGGTGCAGGTATTGTTTATGACTCTGTCCCTGAACTGGAATGGAAGGAAACCATGAATAAAGCCCGTGCAGTTTTTAAAGCTGTTGAACAAGCCATTGCAGGTCTTGATGGTGTGCATAAATAATCGTTTATAGGAGAATAAGACCATGATTTTAATAATCGATAATTACGACTCATTCACCTATAACCTAGTGCAATACTTAGGCGAATTAGATGCTGATATGATAGTCATTCGTAATGATGAAATCACGCTGGATGAAGTAGAAGGACTTGCAGCTAGGCGTATTATTATCTCTCCTGGGCCTTGCACGCCAACAGAAGCAGGTATTTCTCTGGATTTAATTACACATTATGCAGGAAAGTTACCGTTATTTGGTGTTTGCTTAGGACACCAATCAATAGGGCAAGCCTTTGGTGGCCATATTGTTCGTGCCAAGGAGGTTGTGCATGGTAAAACCTCTTTAATCCATCATACAGGTGTCGGTGTCTTTAAAGGCTTAAATAATCCTTTTAAAGCCACCCGTTATCATTCACTGGTGATTGATAAAGAAACCCTGCCAGAGTGTTTAGAAATTACTGCATGGACAGAAACACAAGCGGGCGAAATGGATGAAATTATGGGAGTGCGTCATAAAGAATTTAAACTCGAAGGCGTGCAATTTCATCCTGAATCAATCTTGACTCAGCACGGGCATGATATGTTGCAAAATTTTCTAGAATTATAAACAATCAATAAACGTTAGAGAACATGTATTCAAAAGGTAACTATCTAATTAAAGGTCAAATAATATGAGTGATTCTAGGATTCCAGCTAGCCTATTAAAACGTCTAGGGGTTATGTTCTATGATTTTTTACTCTTTGGCTCGACTCTTTTAGTGATGGGCTTTATCTCTATGTTAGCAATCACTCGTTTAACAGGAGTAGAAAATGTGGCTTACGGTAGCCTTTTTGCAAAGCTATTTTTTGTCTATCTACTTGTTTTAGGCTATTTATTTTTCGGCTGGTTTTGGACACATGGTGGGCAAACATTAGGAATGCGAGCATGGAAATTGGAGGTAATTACCTTTGATGGAAAGCGAATCAATTGGACGCAGGCGTTATTTCGTTATGTCTATTCTATTATGAGTTGGATTCCTTTTGGCGCAGGTTATCTATGGATGCTATTTGATAAAAATAAACTCACCTTTCATGATCGTGTTTCTAAAACAGCGATAGTTTATAAAAATTAAGCCAGAATAAAAACAGCCATTATTAAAAAGATGGCTTCTGTCAGCTCAATACTAAGTCCTAAAATATCACCTGTAATACCTTTCAAACGCACAATAGCCCAGTGCCGTATGGCATAAACCAATAAACTAATGACAATTAATACCATTAAGCTAGTGACAATATAAACCACAATAGTGACTAAAAAGAGGATTAATGCGACGATTTCAGGGTATTCTGTTTTTTTTAACTCAAAGGCTAATCCTTGTTGTTGTGCAATAGGGGAATAGGTTAATAAACCAATAGCAACTGCTCGACCTATAACGGGAGCTAATAATAAGCTCCAATAACTTAATTCTGCATTTAGTATAGCGACAATGGCAGAATATTTAAGAAGTAAGATCAAAAAGATAGCCGTAATACCAATCGGTCCTGAGACCGAGTCTTTCATAATGCTTAATGTGCGTTCACTACTGCCTTGTCCACCAACAAATCCATCTGCGGTATCGGCAAGCCCATCTAAATGTAATGCACCTGTTATTAAAACCCAAACAGCAATAAGAATGGTGGCCACCATTGAGTAGGCGCTGGCATCGACAAGATCAGACGCAGTGGAGGCGATAAGGGTTAAGAATAAACCAATACATAGCCCAATAAGGGGATAATAAAGAATAGAACGGGAAATTTCTTCCTCGCTCATTGGTGAAATTTGAGGTGTTGGTATGCGTGTCAAAAAGGTTTGGGCAATAAAAAATGACTTAGCAAAAGGTGGCATGAAATTTCACTCGATTTTATAGTTGATAAATTTAGACCGAATGCTGTCCATGAGAAATCAACGTACCCCATTCGCCCGTTTCATCGTGATATATGCGAATTGTTGAAATGCTTGCATAGTCTACATTTAATCGAAATAGATTTTCTTCTTGCATCCCTAATATATGCATTAGAATAACACGAATAACACCCGCATGTGTGACTAGTAAAATACGTTTGTTCTCGTACTTTTCTGTAATTTCTTTAAGGCTTTTTAAGACGCGAGCGCGAAAATCATGAAAATCTTCCCCTTCAGGTGGTGTTTGTTGGGTTGGAGAAAGCCACCAGCGTCTAAGAATTTCACTCTCTTCTTCGATCACATCATCAGGTGATTGCCCTTCCCATTCACCAAAATCAATTTCTTGAAAGGCTTCAATAATCTCTAGTTTAACATCTTCTTGAGTCGCTAATGATTCTGAAAATTCGGCACAGCGAGATAAAGGTGATGAGATAATCACATCCCAGAATAGATCCCCCTGCAAAGTTGTTTGCATCTGATTCCAACCATTATCTGTTAGCTTATCATCTGTACTACCGCGAAAAATATCGCCGCCTTCTACTTCACCGTGACGAAGTAGGTCTATAATTGTTGTTTTTGGCATAATGTTTTAACTATTTATTTAAGGAAGTTCCAAGCCGTGCAATTATGGGTATCATCATGACTTGAAACTTCCTAACTATCTGATACTTCAGCTTCAGCAAAGGTTGCCATCTTATTATGTAAAGCAAGTGCTTGCTTTATTAATGGAATAACAATAGCAGCACCGCTTGCTTCTCCTAATCGAAGTTCTAAAGCAATTAATGCGTTAACTTCTAGCGCAGAAAGTATTTTTTTATGTCCTGATTCAGCAGAACAGTGAGAGAATAACATCCATTGTTTTACCTCTTTATTAATGCTTATTGCAACAAGAGCAGCAACGGTTGTAATAAATCCATCCACTAAGACAGGAATCCCTTGTTGTGCACAGCGTATAAAAGCTGCAACGAGGGCTGCTATTTCAAAGCCTCCCATAATAAGCAATAGATTCAATGGATCATTTTTTTGCTGAGTCGTTAAGTTATTTTGTTTACTTAATTCTTCTTTATAACGTCTAAGTATAGAGGATATCACATCTGATTTATGCTGAATGCCTGCTTTGTCTAATCCTGTCCCAGCCCCTGTTAACGTAGCAGGATCAGAAATATCTAATAATTCACAGGCGATTGCAGTGGCGCTGGTAGTATTGGCAATACCCATTTCCCCCCCAATAAATAATTGTGCATCAGAAGCGCTTGCTCGCTCTGCGGCTTCTTTTCCTGCTTGCAATGCGCGTTGTAATTGTTCTTTATTCATTGCATTCATTTGGGCAATATTTTGGGTGGCATTAGCTGCTCTGGCTAGAATAATATTATCAATTTTAGGGAGATTTTTTACCCCAACATCAATAATTTCTAATTTTGCTTGATTGTGCTTGGCTAAAACACTAATCGCAGCTCCCCCTGCAATAAAGTTTTTTACCATTTCCCCTGTCACAACCTGCGGAAAAGCGGAGACCCCCTCATCAGCAACACCATGGTCTGCCGCAAAAACACTAATATGAATCTGCTTTAACTCAGGTTTTTCTACCCCTTGCCATGCGGAAAATTGAATGGCTAAATTTTCCAACATTCCTAAAGAGCCGGCGGGTTTAGTTAATATGGCTTGTCTTTTTTCTGCATTTTTTTGTGCGACTTTATCAATAGAAGCAATCGAATGATGAATCCATTTTAATGGCATTTATAAAACTCCTTTTAAGGCGAGAGGTAACCCTGCAACGGTTAAAATAACATGATCAGCAAGTAGTGCTATTTTCTGATGCAAACTACCTGCTAAATCAATAAACTGACGACTTAATTGATTCATTGGGACAATACCTAGACCTGTTTCATTACTTACCAAAATAATATCCATCTGCGAGTGAGATAACAAATCAAGAAAAGCATCAATTTCTAGCTGTTGTTGTTCCTGATCAAGTTTGCACAATAGATTACTCAGCCATAAAGTCAAACAATCTATTAAAATCAAATAATTATTATCTGCTTGAGCCTTCTTATTGAGCGGTTTAAGAAGATTTGCTAATGCAATGGGTTCTTCAATGGTGTGCCAATTAACTTTTTGCTCTGCACGTCGGCGTTGATGCAAGACAATACGTTGATTCATTTCATTGTCATAGGTTTGTGCGGTTGCAATATAGATTAATTCCTTTTGGGACTGAATCGCTATATTTTCAGCGTATAAACTTTTGCCTGATTTAGCCCCTCCTAAAACTAATGTTATCATCTCTTTAAGACCTATTGGGATGGATGCAATAAAAAAGGCGCAATATGCGCCTTATACCAATTTTAATATACTGTTAGGGTAGCCTTAATCATTTATATTCAACATTGATGATTTCATATTCACGATTTCCACCAGGTGCGATAACAGTTGCTATATCGCCATCTTCTTTACCAATTAATGCACGCGCTATAGGAGAGGAGACCGCAATCCGCTTCTTTTTTATATCGGCTTCAATATCACCGACGATTTGATAGATCACTTCTTCTTCGGTATCTAAGTCTTCAAGTGTGACAGTGGCACCAAACACAACCCGATCACCTACATCCAAGGTTTCAATATCAATCACCTGCGCCATTGAAAGCGCTGCTTCTAATTCTTGAATGCGTCCTTCACAAAAACCCTGTTGTTCACGCGCTGCATGATATTCTGCATTTTCTTTTAAATCGCCATGTTCACGCGCTGTTGCTATATCTTGAACTATTTTTGGTCTTTCAATGCTTTTTAAACGTATTAATTCAGCTTTTAATCTATCCGCTCCCTTTGCTGTTATTGGTGGTCTATTCATTCTTATCCCCTTGGAGTATTTTTTTAATCAAACTTTTTCCCAAATAAAGATAAAATTATTTCATTTTTTTTGGGGAAAATCATTTTTTTAATGCAAGTTTTGCAAACGATAAACTTCTTCTTCATCACTGTGCATCATTGCCTGACATAATGCCCATGCGCCTGTTATGGTGGTGGTATAGGTGACTTTTCCTTGCAATGCTTCACGCCGAATTTCAAAGGAGTCTTCGATTGCTTTCTTTCCTTCGGTGGTATTAATAATCAAATCAACTTGATTGTTTTTTATCATATCCACAATATGCGGTCTGCCTTCGCGTACTTTTTTTACTATATTACAATCAATATTAGCAGCATTTAATATACGTGCTGTGCCACGAGTGGAATAAAGTTTAAAACCTTGTTCAATGAGCATTTTAGCGACTTCTACTACTGATTTTTTATCCGCTTCACGCACACTAATAAAGGCGGTTCCTCCAGCAGGAAAATCAACACTGGCTCCAAGCTGTGATTTCTTATAGGCTTCGGCAAAAGTTTTACCTACGCCCATGACTTCACCCGTTGATTTCATCTCTGGGCCAAGAATTGGATCAACACCTTGGAATTTAATAAAAGGAAACACTGCTTCTTTAACATAGAACATGTCTGGAATAATTTCCTCAAGTTCCCCTAATTCTGCTAGTGTTTTTCCTGCCATCACACGCGCAGCGACTTTTGCTAGTGGTCGTCCCGTTGCTTTGGAAACATAAGGGACAGTACGTGAGGCACGGGGATTTACTTCTAGCACATAAATAGTTTCACCTTGAATCGCAAACTGTACATTCATTAAGCCGATCACATTCAATGCGATTGCCATCTTGGTGGTTTGATCACGTAATTGCTCTTGAATCTTGGCACTTAAGGAATAGGGTGGTAAGGAACAGGCGGAGTCTCCTGAATGTACGCCAGCCTGTTCAATATGTTGCATAATGCCACCGATCAACACATCTTTGCCATCAGAAATGGCATCGACATCCACCTCAATCGCATCATCTAAAAAACGATCCAATAACACAGGGGCATCATTGGAAACTTTAACGGCTGTTTTCATATAATGCAGTAAATCTTCTTCGGTATGTACAATTTCCATACCGCGTCCACCGAGTACAAAGGAAGGACGAACCACTAACGGGTAGCCAATTTCTTGTGCTAAAGCGGCACTGTCTTCAATAGTCGTTGTGGTACGGTTAGGCGGTTGTTTTAAACCGAGTCTATTAATCATCTGCTGAAAACGCTCACGGTCTTCGGATAGATCAATCGCATCAGGTGAGGTTCCGATAATAGGTGTACCCGCATCTTCTAACCCCTGTGCTAACTTCAATGGTGTTTGACCACCGTATTGGACAATCACGCCTTTTGGTTTTTCCAAATGCACAATTTCCAGCACATCCTCGAGTGTTAAGGAGTCAAAATAGAGCCGGTCAGAGGTGTCGTAATCGGTTGATACGGTTTCAGGATTACAGTTGACCATAATGGTTTCATAGCCATCATCACGTAGAGCAAGAGCGGCATGTACACAGCAATAATCAAATTCAATCCCTTGCCCAATACGATTAGGGCCACCGCCTAAAATCATGATTTTATTATTAGGGGTTGGCTTGGCTTCGCATTCTTCTTCATAAGTTGAATAAAGATAAGCGGTATCGGTTGAAAATTCTGCTGCACAGGTATCAACTCGCTTATAAACAGGTCGGATACCTAATTTCTGCCGATACTGACGCAATTCTCTTTCTTTGATCTGTAGTACTGTTGCTAAACGACGATCTGAAAAACCTTTGCGTTTAAGGCTAAACATTTCATCGGCATCTATTTCATTTAATAAACGCTTAGATAATGCTATTTCAATTTCAACAATTTCTTCAATTTGGGTTAAGAACCAAGGGTCAATCGCGGTGAAATCAAATACTTCTTCTAGGGTCATACCAAAACGAAAGGCATCTGCAACATAAAGAATACGCTCACTTGATGCTTCGGTTAATTCACGACGAATAATGTCTTTTGCGTCTATTTTGTTTAAATTAACTCGTTCATCTAAACCATCAATATCCGTTTCTAAACCGCGTAAGGCTTTTTGGAATGACTCTTGAAAGGTGCGTCCCATTGCCATGACTTCACCTACTGATTTCATTTGTGTGGTTAAACGTGGATCAGCTTTAGGAAATTTTTCAAAGGTAAAACGTGGAATTTTTGTAACCACATAATCAATGCTTGGTTCAAACGATGCGGGTGTTGCGCCACCTGTAATATCATTGTTTAGTTCGTCCAGTGTATAGCCTACTGCTAGCTTTGCGGCTACTTTAGCAATGGGAAAACCTGTTGCTTTAGAGGCTAAGGCTGAAGAGCGTGATACACGCGGGTTCATTTCAATAATAACTAAACGTCCATCCTTAGGATTGACTGAAAATTGAACATTAGAGCCACCTGTATCGACTCCAATTTTACGCAAAACGGCCAAGGATGCATCGCGCAAAATTTGATATTCTTTATCGGTTAATGTTTGAGCAGGGGCAACGGTAATAGAGTCACCTGTATGAATTCCCATTGGATCAAGGTTTTCAATTGAGCAAATAATAATACAATTATCCGCTTTATCACGCACCACTTCCATTTCATATTCTTTCCAACCCAGCAACGACTCTTCTAGCAAAACTTCCGTTGTGGGTGAGAAATCCAAACCGCGTGTTACAATTTCTTCAAATTCTTCTTTGTTATAGGCAATACCACCGCCTGATCCTCCCATTGTAAAAGAAGGACGAATAATGGTTGGAAAGCCTAAACCACTTTGAACCTGACGCGCTTCTTCGATGCTATGTGCCATAGCCGAACGAGCAGAGGGCAGACCAATTTCTTCCATTGCAATACGAAATTTCTCACGGTCTTCCGCCATATCAATGGCTTCTTTTTGTGCGCCAATCATCTCGACATTGTACTTTTCTAGTATCCCTTCACGATCTAAGTCGAGAGCACAATTGAGTGCAGTTTGTCCTCCCATGGTCGGTAATAACGCATCAGGACGTTCTTTTTCAATAATATTAGCAACGGTTTGCCACTGAATCGGCTCGATGTAAATCGCATCTGCCATTTCAGGATCAGTCATAATAGTCGCAGGATTGGAATTCACCAAAATAATGCGATAACCTTCTTCACGTAAGGCTTTACACGCTTGTGCGCCCGAATAGTCAAACTCACAGGCTTGTCCAATGACAATCGGTCCTGCGCCGATAATTAAAATACTGTTTATATCTGTACGTTTTGGCATGGCTTAACGATTTGCCTCCATCATGCTAATGAAACGATCAAAAATGGGGGCTATATCATGAGGCCCTGGGCTTGCTTCTGGGTGTCCTTGAAAACTAAAGGCGGGGCAATCAGTACGTTCAACCCCTTGTAGGCTTTTATCAAATAAGGAGCGGTGTGTTGCTTGTAAATTATCAGGCAATGTCTCTTCATCAACCGCAAAGCCATGATTTTGGCTGGTAATCATGACTTGTTTATTATCTACGTTTTGTACGGGATGGTTTGCACCATGATGTCCAAATTTCATTTTTACTGTTTTTGCACCACTTGCAAGGCTTAATAATTGATGTCCTAAACAAATACCAAAGGTGGGAATTTTAATTTCTAACATCTGTTGAATTGCTTTAATCGCATAATCACAGGGTTCAGGATCACCAGGGCCATTGGATAAAAATATTCCATCAGGATGCATAGCTAACACCTCCTTTGCCGAGGTTTTAGCAGGAACAACGGTGACATGGCAATCACGCTCGACTAACATCCGCAGAATATTTTTCTTAATTCCATAATCATAGGCAACTACTTTAAACTTTGCTGAATTCTTATCAATTTTTTTAATATCAGCAGGGTCTAATTTCCAACATCCTTCGTTCCAAGTATAGCTTTTAGTGGTGGTGACCTCTTTGGCTAAATCAGTTCCTTTCAAACCTGTAAAGCCTTCAATGGCATTCATTGCAGCGATGACGGCATCATCTTGTGGTAAATCATTAACAATAATACAGCCACGCTGAGCGCCTTTTGTGCGTAAAATGCGTGTTAAACGACGTGTATCAATTTGACTGATTGCAACTACATTATTACGTTGCAAATACTCAGGTAATGATTCTTCTGAGCGGAAATTACTGTATAAGCGAGGCACATCTTTAACAATTAACCCCG
>JALVEA010000311.1 GCA_027008665.1 Thiotrichaceae bacterium
TGAACGACTCAAAATTTCAGAAGCCTGTCATCTTATTCTTCCTTATCATGTCGCGCTTGATGCAGCACGTGAAGTCGCACGAGGTAAAAAAGCCATTGGTACCACGGGTCGAGGTATTGGCCCTGCCTATGAAGACAAAATCTCTCGTCGTGGCATTCGCTTAGGCGATCTATTGGACACAGAACGTTTTAAAGAAAAGCTAAAAGAAGTGATGGAGTATCACAACTACAGCCTTAAAAATTACTTTAATGCAGAAGAAGTGGATTATCAAAAGGTACTCGATGATTCCTTAGAAATGGCAGAAAGAATGCGTCCAATGGTGATTGATGTGCCACATCGTTTACAACAACTGCGTCAACAAGGCAAACATATTATGTTTGAAGGCGCTCAAGGCACTTTATTGGATATTGATCACGGAACCTACCCTTATGTTACCTCATCTAGCACAACGGCAGGTGGTGCTTGTACGGGTTCAGGCGTTGGTCCTAAAGATTTAGATTATATTTTAGGAATTACTAAAGCCTATACAACACGGGTTGGTTCTGGTCCTTTTCCAACCGAATTATTTGATGATATAGGCGCACATCTTGCGAAAGTCGGTAATGAACTCGGTGCAACCACAGGTCGTCCACGCCGTTGTGGTTGGTTAGATACAGTTGCTTTGCGCCGTTCCATGCATCTCAATAGCATTACAGGAATCTGTGTCACAAAGCTGGACGTGCTAGATGATGTGGAGACTATTAAAATCTGCACTCATTACGAATTAGATGGCGAAAAACTTGAAGTTCCACCAATTAATACAACAGAATTTGCAAGATGCACGCCAATATATGAAGAAATATCAGGTTGGAAATCCATCACCTATGGTATTACCTCTTATAATGACTTGCCAGAAAATGCCAAGCTGTACTTAAAACGTATGCAAGAATTACTTGATACACCAATCGATATTATCTCCACAGGCCCTGATCGTGAGCATACAATCATTATGCATCATCCTTATGAGATTTAATCTTTAGGTTATACAGTTGACACTTTAATTAATTGGAATCGGAGGCTTTAGCCCCGAATTGTATGATAGTAAACGAGACTAAAGCCCTCGATTCCACACAAATAATTAGGACACCCACTAATTTATCTCAGTTATTTTTATTGGATGTCCTGTTTTAACAAATCAGTAGATTTTGACATTGAATATTCTAGCATCAGATTTAATGTTTCAAAAATTTGCTAATGTGGCAAAACAGGCTGTGAAAAGAAAAAGAATAATTAGCGCGGCAGGTCGTATAAGTGCCGTCCATATATTTCAATTATTTATTGAAATTTACACGGTACGCCATACGACATATTGGTATAAAAGATGTCAGATGAGGACATATCTTATTTAAACGAAAACTAAACGAATAATCTGACCTGAAAAACCTCGATTACTTAAAAACCTTGATTGTCGTGCGCGTTCTTTAAAGTCTTTTGGTATTGCTTTGCCAAAACGTTTTTCTCGTTGTTCTTTGGCTAGATTTAACCAATTCACCTCTGCTTCTAATAGCGTAGCATCGGCTAGGCTATCACTAATCCCTCGTTGCCGTAGTTCATATCTGATTTTTAACTCTCCTTTTCCAGCTAAAATGCGTGAGTATACAAACATCTCAGCGAAGCGTTCATTACTAAGGTAATCAGATGCTTCAAGATGATCGCAAAGTAAAGCAAGGTCGATATTCTTTGCATAAGGTTTATTGCGAAGTTTATTACTCAACTCAAGCCGTGAATGTTCACGTCGTGCTAATAAGCTGATAGCTTTTTGATAACAAAGTGAATAATTATCTAGGTTTTTAGTTTTATTATTAGGCATACTCAATTATTTTTCTACTACAGGTACTTTAAATTTCAGTTTCCCTGCTTTTTTAAATTCCAAAAACAATGTGATTTCAGCGTCTTTTTTTATTATTTGGTGATCTATATTCATTATCATAAGGTGGTATGACATTGGTTTTAATAGTAATGACTGACCCGCATCTAATACAAATTCACCCACATGATTCATTTGTGCCATACCTTGTTTAATATCAGTTTTGTGTAGCATAACCATTCCAGCATTAGAGCTGATATTGATAAGCGTATCTGGAGTATTGCCTATATTTTTGATAATGCCATAGATAGAGGTACTATTTGCAACACTAGGTGGCAATATAACACGTAGTTGTTCTGTTATAATTTCAGCTTTATTATTAGCTAATGTATTCTCATTAATTAAGCTTCTTATTTTAGTTATAAATTCATCTTTAGCTGTGCCTGTATATTCTAAGCTACGTGTATGACCTTTTTTTCCTATCAGATAGAGGGTGACGCTATGACTAAAGAGTGATGCTTTCTCTTTATCATCATTTGT
>JALVEA010000312.1 GCA_027008665.1 Thiotrichaceae bacterium
CGTCTATAGTACCTAAAGTTCTAAATTTGTAAGTCTGTTTATGCTAGCTTTGCTAATACCTCATCTGGAATGTCGGCATTGGAATAGACCTCTTGCACATCATCTAAATCTTCAAGTACATCTATTAATCGTAATAATTTTTCAGCTGTTTCACTATCTAAGGTTGTTAATAAGTCAGCGCGCATTGTAATTTCAGCATTTACTGGTTTTAAACCTGCTTTTTTTAGGGATTCATTGACAGCACTAAAGTCTTCGGATGAAGTTAATACCTCAATTGAACCGTCCTCTTCTGTAACGACATCATCTGCTCCAGCGTCTAGAGCAACTTCCATGATCATCTCTTCATCGACACCTGCAGCATAGCTAATGACACCTATCTTATTGAACATATAAGAAACAGAGCCGTCTGTACCGAGATTACCGCCCGCTTTAGTAAAGGCATGGCGTACTTCCGAAACGGTACGATTACGATTATCAGTCATGCAATCGGCTAAGATTGCAATACCACCTGGACCATAGCCTTCGTAGCGAATTTCTTCATAATTTGCACCATCGGTTTCACCCGCACCACGTTTACAAGCACGTTCAATAGTATCTTTAGGCATATTTGAAGCAAGCGCTTTATCCACCGCTAAACGTAAACGAGGATGTGCATTAGGGTCAGATGTTTGCCCCTCTCGGGCAGCAACGGTAATTTCACGTATGATTTTAGTCCAAATTTTGCCACGTTTTTTATCATTAGCCGCTTTTTTGTGTCTAATATTCGCCCATTTGCTATGACCAGCCATAAAATTATTCTCTATAGATTTATTAATTGTAAAAAAGTATTTTTGAGCACTGCTAACGACAGCAGGAAGGATGATTTTTAAACTTCCATCATCTCAAACTCATCTTTGCCAACCCCACAATCAGGACAAACCCAATCATCAGGAATGTCCTCCCATTTTGTACCGGGCTTAATACCATCTTCTGGCCAACCATTTTCTTCCTCGTAGATTAAACCACAAACAACACACATATAAGTTTTCATTCTCATTCCTTTAACCATAATTTGGGCGCTCATAATAGCAAAATATAAGGGCTTCGAATAATTTTTATAGGATTGTTGATTACAAAGAGTATTTCTTTTATGAATGATTAACTTTGACAAGTAATCATTTGGCATCTATATAAAAGGCGGGATAAATATTGGGTTTCTTTAAAGGATGATACTTCGATAAATTGCCTTGATTAATAATTTTTATGGTGTCTTGTGAAAAAAGTAGCAAATAATGTATGAAGCACTGTCGAAGTAAATGTTTAACTTGTTACAGTCTCTTGGAGAGGGAATGAAAAATAAAATTAAACTAGAGCAAAGTTGGTTAAATCAATTAGAAGATGAGTTTAAACAGCCTTATATGCAACAGTTAAGACAGTATTTATTGACGGAAAAAATGAACGGTAAGAAAATTCTTCCGCAAAGCTCGCTATGGTTTAATGCTTTGAATAGTACGCCGTTTGATAAAGTGAAAGTTGTTATTTTAGGGCAAGATCCTTATCCAACCTTGGGTCATGCGCATGGTTTATGTTTTTCCGTAATGCCTGAGGTTAAACCCCTTCCTAAATCTTTGATTAATATTAATACTGAATTAATGCAAGATTTGCAGATTGATAATAGTCACAATGGATGTCTACAATCATGGGCAGAGCAAGGGGTTTTATTATTAAATGCCGTATTGACAGTGGAGCAAGGACGGTCTAATGCCCATCAGGGGCGAGGGTGGGAGATATTTACCGATAAAATTATTCATTTGCTTAATAGCAATAAAAAAAGTTTAGTCTTTATTCTTTGGGGGGCTTATGCACAGAAAAAAGGTGTATTTATAGATCAGAAAAAGCATTTTGTGATCAAATCGCCGCATCCATCACCCTTATCTGCTTATCGTGGATTCTTTGGTAGTAAGCCTTTTTCTCGGACAAATGAATACTTAAAAAGAGTAGGGGTAGAAGGAGTCAATTGGCAAATTTAATATTTTCAAAAAAGTGTTGACGTGGAGAGTTCGATCTATATAATGCGCCGCTCTCTCAGACAAGAGGCACTCAAAATGAAGTGTTTAAAGCTGATTGAAAGCGTATTTTATATTAATAATAAAGATGTTAAATAATAACTTGCATCAACTTTAATTGTTCATTAGAATCCGCGTCCTGATTCAAGCAGAGGCTAGAATCGTTACTTTAAAAAAACAAACCAGAATAACTTGTGTGGGTGCTTGTAGCTTGTGGAATAACACAAGAAGCAAAAACCTAACAACGTTAATTTTAAAATACGTATTTACGTACGTAATTCGATTAAAACGTAAAGTTAGGATTTAACGCTTC
>JALVEA010000313.1 GCA_027008665.1 Thiotrichaceae bacterium
TTTTCCATAATAAATATAATCTTTACCTTGCCCTAAAGCAAAATAAACAATATTCACCGAATATACCTTTTTAATATTTCTATAGCCACTATCACCTTTTGAAATATATTCAGTAATAAGTTTAGAGGCGCCATAAAGCATTCTCTGAAAATAATCAATCTCACTGCTGTATTGAACCTCAATTAAAATTAGTTGCCCATTTTCATTTTTAGCCAACAAATCAACTCGATTAAATTTATCCTCTTCATTTTCTTGATTGGCTTCGCTCTCTAAAACCTCTTCTATTTTGACATCAAATTTTAAAAGTTCGGTTAAAAAGCCCTCTAAAATAACAAAATTCGCCTTTTTTCTTAAAATTTTTTTCATTGCCCAATCAAAGCTAACAAGTTTTCTGCTCATAATAACACCTTTTTAAAAATTATAGAGTAATCCATTCTATCTTAAATGGATAGCTGATAAGTTCAAATTCCTGTCTGAACAAATAATTGGGGGCAGAGTAAAATTAATTATCGCTCCTCAACTCTACAGCACTGCCGTTTACGTTTAATCTCCACTTTTTAACAAATTTCTTACATGCTCTTTAGTTTCGTTCCCAAATGGTAATTTGGGAAACAACTAAAAGTTTACTCTTTAATAAATTTAATGATATTGCCAAAAATTTATTAGGTGAATGGATTTTTTCTGAAAAAAATTGTAATTTAAGGGTAAAATAGAGGTCTTATTATAGCTAAAAATTGGGTATTCTAGACAAGGGCGACTAAGGTAAATTAAAAAGGAGAATTAAAATGCAGGTGATCCCCCTTAAGTCAGGTGTGATGTTTAAACAGGTTTTTAGCCAAGCGGATATTTTTAATCGCTTTGTAGAGGATGTATTAGGTATAACATTTAAAGCAGAGGTGATTCATACTGAGTATGAGTATCCTGAACCGATTGGTTTTGTACGTAGCACTTACGACCTATTTGCTAATGATAAAGATCAGCGTATTATTGTTGAGATTCAGCATATTAAAGAAGATGATTTTTTTGATCGTTTCTTGTATTACCATCTTGTTAGTCTCGTTGAGCAGGCAGGTGGTTATCGGGAGTATGAATTTCAGCAAACGGTTTATACGATTGTTGTACTGACGAGTACACTGCGTGATGGCAGTGTCAATTTTAGTTGTGCGGTTAGCGATATGAACCCTATTAATGAGCTTGGTGAAACAGTGGAAATTTATCCGCATCGTTTGGTGTTTCTTTGTCCGCATCAAGTTAATGATAAAACCCCGCAAAAAATTCAGAAGTGGTTGAGATTTATTGAAGATTCACTTGATGGCGAAATGAATACTGAACATTACCCTGAATCCATCTGGCAAAAGATGATGACTCAAATTAAAAAACGCGATATAGACCCTGCTGTATTAGCTGAAATTAAAGACGAAGCCGCATGGGAAAAGGCTAAACAGCGTTTTGAGGATGAGGGAAGAAAAGAAGGAGAAAAAGCAAAGAATATAGAGAATGCTAAAAGAATGCTGGAGAAAGGCATTGAGCCTGCTCTAGTTTCTGAGATTACACAAATTCCCCCTAAAGAACTTCAAAATATTTTTAAAGGTTTAAAATGACTAACTCAGCAATTCCCATCTATTATTTTAGTAAAATAAAGGATGAAGAACTACGAGAATTGGTTGATATAAAGCCAAATTTTTCCAATAAAATTTTTAATGACTGGTTTAATGATAAAATTATTCTTAATGAAGATGATATACAATTTTTAACTAAACTCTTAAAAAAAGAATTACATTTTATTAGAATCTACAAAGAAGAAGATTTAAAAGTAAAATTTATCGCTCCTATTTTGAATCGAATTGACTTTAGGGATATTGACAAAGAAATAAGAGATTTTTATGAGGAAAAAATAACCTATCGTACTAATAAATTTATTTTAACAGGTGTTACTGATTTTTTAGTCTCAAAAGGTTTAGAATATTCTAAAAAGCCTTATTTTTTTATTCAGGAATTTAAAAAAAATAAAGAAAGTGGTTATCCAGAATCACAATTACTGGCAGAGTTAATTGCTGGCATTGAATTAAATAATTTCAAAACAATAAAAGGTGCTTATATTGTCGGAGCTATTTGGAATTTTATTATTATTGAAAAACTGGGAGATAATAAATATCAATACTTTACTTCTGTTAATTTTGATAGCAGTAAAATTTCTGACTTGAAAAGTATTTATAAGAATTTGATTTTTGTGAAAAATGAAATATTAAATTACAATTAGGTAGGTAGACTAAATTGGTAATAGTAATATTTTTTAGAAAATTTTTGTTATAAGTTTATTTGTTGTTTATAATAAAGGGTTCTTAA
>JALVEA010000314.1 GCA_027008665.1 Thiotrichaceae bacterium
AATACCTGCCTCTATTGCAATTTGCCCTTTTGTACGTCGTTTTTGTTTATACGGGCGATATAAATCTTCAAGACGTGTTTTGGTCTCTGCTTGCTCAAGAGATAAGCGCAACTCTGTGCTTAATTTTCCTTGCTCATCAATATTTTTAATAATAGCAGTGCGTCGTAGCTCAAGCGCTCGTATATACTCTAAACGTTCATGTAATGTTCTTAATTGAACATCATCTAACCCCCCTGTTACTTCCTTACGGTAACGAGAAATAAAAGGCACAGTCGCGCCCTCATCTAGCAACTGAATACTGGCTATAACTTGTTGTTCTTTAATATTTAATTCATTAGCTATGCGCTGAGAAATTGTCTTCATAGAATCCGTTTTATTATTTAACAAATAAGGGAGGCAGATACTATCATGTTCACTTAAGAAGGATAAATAATTCAGACATTATCCGTTGTTACTTTGATCAGAAGACAAAAAATGAAAATAGTTTATAAATCAAACAATCATATAAGCTACTGCTTAATAAGAATTTATTAATATAGCAATAAAAATAATAACCTATAAAGAAAAAATAAAATCATAAATTAAATTAATACAAGATAAAAAATAAAAATCTCTCTGTACTAATGCTTATTTCTATGATAAATTCTACTTATTGGTTTGATACGCAAAGCATATCGTATATATTGATATTTAAGCATCCATAGGGCTATGGATTTTTGAACCAAGGAAGTTTCAATCAGAAGATCAGTGGGCTTGATAAGAATCTTTAATTGAAACTTTCCAATCAAATTCTGATTGGGGACACCAACGGGGCTTTTTAAGCGTAGCAATTGCGAGAGTGTGCCTTCATATCATACTCTCCCTTTGTGAGCTTATTCTTTAAATAATACCTTTCTTAATAAAACTTCCTAAATCCAACCTTTATTTTTCATAATATCTTTTAATTTCTCCAGCCGTTCAAGCGGTTCCATAATTAGCAAAGCATAATGCTGTTGTTGGCTAATCGGTAATAATTCACTCAGCCGGCAACCTAGCCAGTCAGAATTATCCCAGTCTTCTTCAAGATGTTGTCTATATTTTTCCATACCATCCCGTTGAAGATGATGTTCTAAAATATGAATAAGAAAGTGGTATTTAGCAGGAATCTCTGTGGCAGATGGAGGTGGTAATGATTTAATTTGTGCGATAATTAAACCATTTTCTTGCGTTTGGTGACTAATAATTTTTGCTTTTTCTTTTCCCCTACACTTTATTTTTAATAAATTTGTCGAGGGCATATCAAAATTTATAATCGTTGCAAGCGTGCCTATTGGATTAAAAAGCGCCAACTTGTCACTGTTATTGGTTTCTCTGAGCGAAATAGCAACAAAAGGTTTTTGCTCTCGACAGCAATGACTAACCATCGATAAATGCCGTGGTTCTAATATTTGTAGTGATAATATACCCTCTGGATATAGCACATTATTTAATGGAAACAAGATCAGTTCTACTGGCATGGTGCTGGATTAAGTTTAATAGGTCGGGAAGCAGTAAGAAAGCTCCAAGCAATATGGGTGAATTCATTACTTGAAACTGCCTAACAATATAAATGATGTGGAATAATCTGTATCATAATTCGCCTTACTCATGGCTGGCAAGGTTTGAGTGTGAATAAAAACCTAATTAACTGCAACAACCTTAAAGAACGTCGATGCTCTTAAAGTAACCTTAAATTACAATAATTTTTTCTTTACGCCTAGTCCATAGGCTTTTTCTAGTTCTTTTATCAAGAAATGAGCCAGATAAAGACTGGTAGATTTATCTTCATCTTGTAATTATTTTGAACGGGAATTCATTAATTTTTCCCACTGTTGTTGTTCTTCTTTAGTTAATTGCAACTGTTGGCAAAGTTCGTTAAATGCTACATCATCAATAACTCGTTGCTTAAAAATATCGTCTATATTAACTTCTTCAATATCGCATTTTATCAAGCTAAGCTGTTGTGCTAAGCGAATTGTATTTTGGTATTTAATAATCGCATCTTCTATCTTTTTAGCATGACGAATTTGCATTTTATGAATATCATTTTGATGTTCGAATATGCCTTCTATTGTTCCAAATTTTTTTAATAACTTAGCGGCAGTTGACATACCAATACCAGGTACACCTGGAATATTATCACTTTTATCTCCCGCTAAAGCGAGTTGATCAGCGACTTGATAAGGGTAGATATGAAAACGTTTGTGAAAGCTTTTTGTATTGTGTTTATAATTTTGCGAGTAATTCCACCAATAATCATCCTCTTTGATTAACTGTAGTAAATCTTTATCAGCGCTAATAATATTAATTTTATATTCTTTCTGTCGTAATTGATAACACCATGTACCAATCAAATCATCCGCTTCATAGTGATAACTAGAGGATTGGTATAATCCAAGCGCATCTAAAAAAGCGCGACAATATCTAAATTGTAAGGCAAGCTCAGGGGAAAGTGGTTTTCTATGCGCCTTATAAGCAGGATAAAGTGCTTTACGATGAGAGTTTTTAAGCTTTTCATCAAAAGCAAAAGCAATCCTTGTCGGTCGCTCTGTTGATAGTAGTCGATAGACAAACTGTAAAAAACCAATAACCCCGTGTATAGGTCTCCCCTTTTTGTCCTTTGCTCGTATTTTGCAATAATTCCATGCATCATAAACGTAGATATTAGAGTCAACTAACCATGCTGTCTTATTATTCATAATCTAAATAATTCATCTCTATTAATTAGGTATTTTATTGTCATATTATGCCCAAAATATAATTGCTACCTCATTGTTTTTTATTGGAAAAAACAATATGTGTCATTTTAAAACTAAATAGTCACTAGGGTTCAGGCTTTATTCAGCAAAGAGTGTATATTATTTATCCGTCTTCACTGATAACCACTTAGACGGGGTTTGTGGTAGTGGTTATCATTGATAAGCGAGATAGTGCTAATTAAAATAATTTTTCCATCATTAATGACACTCGATGATAGATATTTAGCTCGTTTACAATTGATGACAAAGGTCTTTGCACAAAATCGGCCGCGATTGGGGAGCTGGTTTGCTGGAGCAGGACGACACTGGTTTGGTTCTACGGGGGTATTTCCAAACTTACTATAGAGCGAATAGCAACTGCTATTCGCTTTTTTTTTGCCTATTATTTTATCTTATTTGGGAAACAATTCCCATTTTTACTAGCCGATAATCCCTTTAGTCTTTATACTAGCTTAGAAGTATAGGCAATTATAAGCAACCAAATAGACCATTAAATAACGATTTTTATCTTCTTTAGTACATAGCTATTAGGGTGCTTTACGTCAACTACCCCTCAGCTAAAGACAGAGGGGTTTTCTTGCCACCAATGTTATAAAAATTTATATCTAATACAAAATACAAAATACAAAATACAAGGAAACAAGTTATGCCAACAGTAACGCCCAGAGAAATTATTACAGGTCTTTATGCAGGTACATTTGATAGAGCTCCCGATGCACAGGGGTTAAATTACTGGATCAATCAAGTTAATGTAGCGATTAGTGCTGGGATATCCGTCGATAATGTTTATAAAACCATTATGGATAATGGGAATCAGGGTGGATTTGTTGCGCATCCCATTTTTGCCACAACTTATGATAATTTAAATAATGCCAGTTTTGTTGCTCAAATTTATCAAAATATATTAGGTCAAGCTGGAGACCCTAATGGGCTTATTTACTGGGAAGGGCAACTTAATAATAATATGTCCCGTGGTGAAATGGTCGCCACTTTTGTTAAAGATGCATTAGAATTTGATCAAACAGACCCACAATGGTCGTCCCTTTCTCCTGAACAACTTGCCATTGCCGTACAACGTCAAGAATTACTACAAAATAAAGTGGAAGTTTCTTTGTATTTTATTGATACATTAGGTGATAAAACAAACCCTAACACGCTTCCTTTAGAAAATGACCCTGCCTATTTAGCCTCTATTGCGGTGCTAAATGGTGTCACTGATGATGCTGCAACTTTAAATGCAGCTAAACAACTAGTTGATTCTGCAAATGCGGCGACTAATCCGATTGATTTTATTCTTAATCCACCTTCAGGTAATGTGTTTAGCGCAAATAAAATAGATTTTAATACGGCAATTGCCGATGATTCTGTTGAAGCAACAACGACAGGGGATGACAATGATATTGTCAATGCCACCGCAGCTCAGGTCTCTGGTACAAGCACGGTTATCGATGGGTTGGCAGGAGTATCAGATGTTCTAAATATTACCGATACAGAAGGGACTTATATCGCTGATCTTAGCAATAATGCGACAAATATCGAAAATATAGAACAAATAAATCTAGCCGCAGGTGTATCACAGTTAAATTTACTCACTGCTGATATAGCAGGTAATGCGGGGGGCGAGGTCAGTACGGTAAGTGGCGTTTTTGGGACATCACAAACCCTAATGACAAAGGGTGATGTTAATCTAACTGAATTGACAATTAACAATATTGAGGAGATTAGTGCAGTTGATACCACAGGATCAGGCATTAATGTGACAATTGACCAAGCAAACCTATCAGGTCTTACACGCTTAGTATTAGATGATGCAGCGGCAGGCGGAAGTGATACGCTTGTATTACAAGCCACAATAGGCGCTAGTACATTTGATTTTAGTTCAATTGATCTGGATTTTGATGCGGGTTCCACTCTCCTTGTCAATTCAACCGCATCAACAATTGATGTCACTGTTGATAGTGATGATCTGACTAATGTTACTAATATTACAGGTGAGT
>JALVEA010000315.1 GCA_027008665.1 Thiotrichaceae bacterium
CATTTAACAGGTGCAAACGAGGATGGGGATCTCAGTGCTATGACAATAACGAATATTGATACGGTCACTATCGGCGGAACAACACGCACACTAAAATTAGATGATAATGATCTATCGGCTACCCAATATACAACCATCACAGGGGCTGGGGACTCTTTATTAGTTTTTAATGATACAGGTGTCCAAGATATTGATCTTAGTAATACTACTGTGACTGGATTTACCAGTATAAGCGTTGATGTAAGCAATAATGATGACACATTGATATTAGATGCTAACTCTCTTTCTGGTGCAGTCACACTAATAGGTGGAGCTTCTTCAAATATTCAATTTACTGAGAGTTATGATGCCTCCGAAATTAGTGTTACCACAGGTGATTTTGATAGCCTCATATTAGATGCAGACGTAGACCTTATTGTTAATGGTGATATTTTTACCACTACTCCGTTTCCAAGTATTGATGGTAATGGAACAGCGACATTAACTGTCAATATGTCATCAAGCACTTTAGACTTGGGGGCTTATGCACTTGGTAGTAGCTCCGATATTCAAACAATAATTAATGATACCTCAGGAGATGATAGTATTACAGCCAGTGATACTAAATCAGCAGGTTCTACCATGCTGATTAACTTAGACAAGGGTGGCAATGATGTTGTAAAGCTCGAAGATGGTTCGGGAAATGAAACAGATGCCATGGTCATTAATGATGCAGTTAGAGTCACTGGATTTACTCCTAGTAATGACCAAATTAATATAGAAACTGCACTAATCACAACCCCTTCGGTTGTATCAAAGACAAGTGGCAATGTTGATCAAAACTCTGATGGCATTGTTGTCCTGACAGGGACAACAATGAGTGATTTTAGCAGTTTAAATGCATTATCTGTCGCGGTTGGTAATTACGCTAATGGTAGCGCAAATGATAGTATGCTTTTTGCTATTAACAATGTCTCTGGTACAGAAACAGCCCTTTACTCTTTTGTAGAGGATGGCAGCAATGCTGCAACTGTTGATCCAGACGATAGCGTGACACTCATAGCAATTGTTGAACATACAGGAAGCTTTGATACCACTGATATTAGTGTTTTTTAATGAAAGTTTTTAGCATAGGTCTAGATTTGAAAGGACTTAAAATCTATCGTTATATTGCTATTTTGTGTTTTTCTACCTTTGTTATTTCCTGTGGAGGATCGACAGGAAAAACAACATTAGTTGATCCACTGAACCCAATATTAGAGCAAAGTGATGTTTTTTACTCTATTAGCAATAAAACCAATAATCCATTGTCTTCTATTCAAACAAAACTGAGTGCAATAGAAGGGCTTAATCTGACGCTACGATATGATGTGACAAGCTATAAATTAGAGTATATGAGTCATAGCTCTGATAATAAATTGGTGAAGGTTTCAGGCTTGGTTGCTATTCCGAATAAAAATAGCCCAAGCCCCCTATTAAGTTTTCAACATGGAACAACATTCGTTAATAGCGATGCACCTAGTTTTAATTTAAAGGTAAGTACAAGGCATCCTGAAATATTATTTGCTTCATTAGGTTATCTTGTTTTTTCCCCTGATTATATTGGCTATGGAACATCAGCAGGAGAAACGCATCCGTACTTATTAAAAAAACCTTCTGCTGATATTGTGATTGATATGCTAAAAGCAGGTAAACAGTGGTTAAAAGAGGAAAATATTAGCACTAATAATCAACTTTTTATGACGGGATATTCTCAAGGCGGCTATGTCACAATGGCTACTTTAGAAGCAATGCAAAACAGAGGTTTATCTGATTTAACCGTTACGGGCGCAGTATTAGGCGCAGGGCCGTATGATTTATATACGACATTAGACACCCTCTTGCATAGTCTGAATGACATTCCAGATTTTCTGGACAATATTGCTCAAGAAACCTTGGAGTATTTTCTGATTCCTAAAGATGCAGAAGTGTATTTTGAGAGAACCTTTTTAGATCGCTATTTTGATAAAGACCGACAAGATAATGTTCATAATTGGAAACCCACTATCCCTTTAAAACTTTTTCATGGTGAAGATGATAAAACCGTTCCTATAGAAAGTGCGCTTAGTACATGGGAGACGATGACCGCTTTAGGAGCAGATATAGAACTGGTTAAATGTACTGCGAGTCCTGCTGATCACAGTCCTTGTGTGATTCCTTATTTGAATTATACCATCAATTATTTTGCAGGATTGAGTCAGGATTTATAATTTCATTTGACTCACATTCATTAGTCATATTGAGTGTCTTTCCAATAGCGAAGCGTGCTAAAGACCTCAACAGGGCTATTTAATGATTTTCCTGCAAATTTTTCTGCGGCTTCAATCACCGTTTTTTGATCACAACGCAAAAAAGGATTAGTTTTCAACTCATCCCCTAAGCGGCTTGGTACGGTCGCTTGGTCTTGATCGATTAATGTTAAGCAAGTTTCCTCATGCTTCAATAAATCTTGATTCTCTGGCTCTACCCATTTAGCAAAGCCTATATTGTCTAAGGTATACTCATGCGCACAAAATATCTTTGTATCAGGAGGTAATTTGGCTATTTTTTGTAATGACTGGTGCAAATCTTCTGTCGTGCCATCAAAAACTCGCCCACAACCATTAGAAAATAGAGTATCACCACAAAAAAGCAGACCTTTTGTATAATAACTAATATGTCCTGCGGTATGACCAAAGGTATCTAATACCTGCAATTTAATCCCTATTTTTTCCAGTTCAATTGTATCATCCTGTGCGACAGCATGAGTGCGCCTTGCTACTTTCTCTGTTTTAGGGGCATAAACAGGAAGGTCTGGATATTTCTTTAATAAAGCATGAATCCCTGCGACATGATCGCTATGGCGATGCGTAATTAAAATAGCAATGGCTTCTATATTTTCTTTCTCAAGTGTTTCAATAACAGGCTTTGCATCACCGGGGTCTATAATAGCCGCATAGCGTTGTTTGTCATCACAAAGCAACCAAATATAGTTATCAGAAAATGCGGATACAGCAAGGATGGAAGGCATAACATTGTCTCTGTACAAGAATTTTTAGCATCCCAATATCATAGGTTTCATATTGGAATATTTAAATATTAGATTATTTAAGCAGTAACCTAACCGCTAATTGAAAGGTTTGCCGTTCTGATATTCTTCTTTTTGGTTTAATCTTTAGGGTTTTGTACACTTTTAGATGCGTCTTTAGATCTTTTTTGTGAAGATTATTAGTATGGGGGCGATTTTTTCTTATTATTTTGCGAGCAGATGGTTGTGTTGTTGTATGACTTTGTTTTTTGAAAGATGTGCGATGAGCCGTTAGTTTATTGTAAACTCGAAGTACATTTTTAACATAACGACGTGTTTCACGATAAGGAGGAACTCCCTTATATTTATCAACCCGTCCTTCACCTGCATTATAAGCGGCCGCGGCATGGCGCATATCATCCTTATAGTGACCCATTAAAAACTTAAGATATTTTGTACCACCTTTAATGCTTTGTTTTACACTTAAACCACTTTCTACACCAAAGCGTTTTGCAGTGACTGGCATTAATTGCATCAATCCCTTAGCACCAACAGGTGATACAGCCTTGGCATTAAAACAAGTTTCAACCGCCGCAATGGCTAATACAAAATCTGCATTAACATGATGCAGACGCGCATATTTTTCAATTGTTACCTTGTAAGGACGTGCTTTTTTAAGAATAATGTCTGTTTTCAGATCAGCACAGGTTCTAATTTTGCTTTTAGCATAAACAGTTGTGCTACTTGTGATGAGGCTTAATAAAAATACTCCACCCCATATACATCGCTGAATATTCATACAATTTCTCTATAACCAAAGGAGCGCGCATCCTAGCATAGAAAAAAAATAGCGCTAATGATATTCTCTATCGTAAAATTAAATTTTACTTATGATCTTAATAAGACATCGGCTGGCAGAAACCTCAGGTATCAGCAAAGTCTTTGAGTATTCTACAATGAATTCATTTGGGAGAGCGTTGATTTCATCTTGAGGAAATTGCCCCTTCATCGCTAACATTTGTCCATTTTTAGATAAATGGTGCGATGAATGGTGTATAAAATCATAAATAGAAGCAAATGCTCGGCTAATAATGGTGTCAAATTTAGAGCCAGATGACCATTTTTCAACCCGATCATGCACAATAACAATATTTTTCAGACCTAATTCAATACTTGCCTGTTGTATAAAACGTGTTTTTTTACCATTAGTATCGAGCAAA
>JALVEA010000316.1 GCA_027008665.1 Thiotrichaceae bacterium
TTTAGTTGATATACTTGAACGAGCAGGAAAGCATGTTACTGTTCAGGTTAGCTGAGTCAACGGAAAATTTAGGACACCCATAAATTATTCACGTAGAGGCGCTATTTTGAGTATAAAAAACAAACATTTTTTTAATTTTTTAAATAGGCTGAGGTTTTTCTACAGTCTCGTTATTCTATCAAGCAAATAAGCAATATTCTGGATTTTAAGATATGAGTAAAAATCTAATTAAAAAACTAGAAGAAAGTTTGCTATTAGCCGAAGTACGAAATTCAAAAGAAAAATTAGAGTTACTCTTACACGATGATTTTTTAGAGTATGGGAAATCTGGTAGAGTTTATACAAAACATCTAACAATTGAGGCACTTACAAAAGAAAAAAATGAAAGTAAAATAAAGCTCTTTGATTTTGAGCTAAAAGAATTATCTGAAGGTGCAGTTTTAGCCTTATACAAAACAAAAAATTTAAATCAAATTACGTTAAGAAGCTCAATTTGGAAAAAACATAGCCAATACGGTTGGCAATTATTTTTTCATCAAGGTACTTTAAAAGAGTAAGAGAAATTTAGGGAAATTTAGGACACCCATAATTATAGTGATTAATTATGGGTGTCCTAAATATTGTTTTTATTGGATGTCCTATTTGAGGAAAAAAGTACGCAAACTAAAGGAGTGAAAGCTTTAGCTTTTCCTTTCGTTTTAAATTTTCCTTTAGATAAGCTAGGTTTTATTTAAGGTAAAAGCTAAAGCTTTCACTCCTTTTCTCTGGTTACGAGGCTCTAGCCGTTTATAAAAATGCGTTGAGGCATAGACCCTATTTTAGACGGCTGGAGCCGTCAATATGAATTACGAGGCTAGAGCCTCGTAACTAGAAAAAAATATTTTTCAGTTACTCCTAGTTTCATTAGCTTACGCGTACGTGTTCTCAGTTTGCGCCATTGTTTCAAATAGCACATCCGTATCCGTCGGTGTATCCACTGATCAAGTAAGGGTCGCTCAAAATCTATTCGTTTATAAAAAACATAAATGTATATTGATCTTTATTTAAAATATCACCCTTATGGTTACGACCGACCATTTTCTTCTGGTCGGTTCCGTAAATTCCATCGACCCTACTATACTGGCGATGCGCGGATAGATTAGTGTTGAATTTTAGCTTTGTGCAATGCGTATCTTAGCCGATTTACCGCGCTTATTAGTTAATCTTAGAAGTGAATATACAAGGTGTGTCTTACAATAATCAAAGCCCTCTCAACAGTAATATTGTACTATATTGGCTTTTTTTCTTTGTTTTAGTGAAGCTAATACGTCAACTCAGGATGTCTCATTTTTTATGAATACTATTGAAAAACGAACTGCTGCATCATTAGCTGCTATTTATGCTGTGCGTATGCTGGGTTTATTTATGATCTTGCCTGTATTTACGCTCTATGCAAAGAGTATTCCTAATACTACGCCGTTTTTAATTGGATTAACCATTGGTATTTATGGATTAAGCCAAGCGATGTTACAAATTCCATTGGGTTTATTATCTGATAAAATAGGTCGTAAGCCTGTGATTGTCGGTGGTTTGCTTATTTTTGCGCTTGGCAGTGTGGTCGCTGCGGTTGCTACTAATATAGAGATATTAATTTTAGGTCGAGCGATTCAAGGTTCGGGGGCTATTGCAGCGGCAACAATGGCATTAGCCGCGGATTTAACGCGTGAGCAACATCGAGCTAAGGTGATGGCTATTATTGGTATGACTATTGGTATTTCTTTTTCTGTTGCAATGATTATTGGCCCTATTATTAGTGAGTGGGGCGGGCTAAGTGCTATTTTTTGGGTAACAACTGCATTAGCTTTGATTGGTATATTGCTTATTTTATTAATTGTGCCAAACCCACCTACGTTACACTCTCATCGTGATGCGGGTATTATCAAAGGCTATTTATTATCGGCTTTACGTAACCCGACTTTAATACGAATGAATATTGGTGTTTTTATTTTGCATCTGATTCTTTCTGCTAATTTTATTGTTATTCCAAGTATTTTTCGTGATAACTTAGGTTTTAATAGCATAGAACACTGGAAAATCTACTTACCTGTGCTACTGCTCTCTTTTATTCTCTCTATTCCTTTGATTATTCTGGCTGAAAAATATCAGAAAATTAAATCTTTGTTTATTAGCTCTGTTAGCTTATTGATTTTTGCACAGATTGTAATGGGCTTAATGACAAATACTCTATTGACATTATTAGTTGCTTTTTTAGTGTTCTTTGTTGGTTTTAATTTCTTAGAGGCAGTGCAACCTTCTCTTGTGGCGAAATATGCCAGCGTTAATAATAAGGGAACGGCAATGGGAATATTCTCTACCGCACAGTTTATGGGAAGTTTTGTGGGTGGATCACTTGGAGGGTTTATCTTAACTTACTGGGGAACTCAGGAGGTTTTATTCTTTGGGGCTATTATGGCGACATTATGGCTATTGATTGCAGCGGGGCTACCACAGCCTAAATTCTATCAAAGTATTATTTTTAAACTCAATAAAAGCGCTTTAGGAAGTCCAGAACAAACTCGCCTGCAACTGAGTCAAGTCACAGGCGTTAAAGAAAGCGCACTTTCTTTAGAAGAAGGGACTGCTTATTTAAAAGTTGATAAGGATCTATTTTTAGAAGAAGCACTAAAGCCTTATAAAATCAACACTCTTCAAAAATTTTAGCTTGGCAATTAGCACAGCCTTTTTTATCTAAATGTTGATATATTTTACGAATGGCCTTTGTTTTAGTATCAAAAAAGTGCTCATTGCCTATTTGCTTAATAAAATGGGATTTGGCTGCAAATTCATATACATTTGGTTTTAAACCCACAAAATACAATCCCCCATTGAGTCTTAATAAACGCTTATTTTCTGCTACTAGCACTTCACTCCCTGCAAGATCAATAAAATTAATACCACTTCCTTCAATTAAAATATGATAGATATTTTCTTTTTCTACAATATCTGCAATGCATTTTTGAATATGGTTGATAGAACCAAAATAGATCGACATATCAATTCTAATAATTTTTAGTTGCGGGCATTCTTGTAAGTCTCTATTAGAGATATTAATAAATTTCCGATGCGTATTGCCAGAATCATCATCAATCGATAACACAGGGATATTAGGTGTGGATGTTTTCGCTAAGAAAAGGACGAGTGATAATAACACCCCAAGATAAATAGCAAACTCCAATTCAAGAAATAGGGTCGCAAAAAAGGTCGTTAATAAAATGGCTGATTCTGATTTACTAAAAGATAAGGTTTGTTTTATATGATGAAAATCTATTAAATTATAGGCAACCAGAAGAATCACTCCCCCCATAGCAGCAATGGGTAGATAAGCTGTCAGTGGTGCAATTAATAACACAATAATAACCAAGGAAATAGCGGCAAAAATAGCGGATAGCGGCGTTTTTGCACCTGCTTCAAAATTAATACCTGAACGTGTAAAAGAACCTGAGCCTGCATAGCTAGAAAAGAAGCTGCCCACTATATTAGATACCCCTTGACCTATAAATTCTTGATTGGAGTCTATGCGTTGATCTGATTTAGTCGCAACTGCTCGGCTAATTGAGACAGCCTCAATTAACCCTAGTAAAGCAATCGCAAATGCTTCGGGTGCAAGCATTCTAATCGTTTCCATTGAGAAATCGGGCATTGATAAGGGCGGTAAATGGGCAGGAATTTCTCCAATTAATGGAATATCAGAAGTGTAGTTTTTTAATAAAAGTGCCAATACACTACCAACGACCATACCGATTAATAAGTTAGGTAATTTAGGGGCTAATTTTTTTATAGTAATCGCTGTCAATAACGTCACCAGGGCGATTAAAACAAGATAAATATTGATTGTACTAATACCGCCCAATAAATACCCCCAAGTATCTAAAAAAGACTCTCCCTTGGGAATAAGAATTCCCGTAATATGTTTCATTTGACTGGTAGCAATTAAAATCGCAGCCCCAGCGGTAAAACCAATAACCACCGTATGAGAAACAAAATTGACTAATGCACCTAAGCGAGCTAAACCAAAGGCTAATTGATAAACACCTGCAAGAAAGGTCAATGTTAACGCTAACGATATGAATTCGGGAGTCCCTGGTGTTGCATGATGGCTAATACTTGAAAAGACAACAATTGAAATAGCAGTGGTTGGCCCCGAGACCAGATGAAAAGAAGAGCCAAATAAAGCAGCGATAACGGGCGTTACCATTGCAGTATAAAGACCGTACTCAGGCGGTAAACCTGCAATAGTAGCAAAAGCAACCCCTTGCGGCAGTACAATAACAGCACCTGTTAAACCTGCGATAAGATCAGCTTTGATGGATTCTTTGGTGACTAGTTTAAACCAAACTAGAAAAGGAAAAAGGGATTCAAGACTCATTATTAAACTACTATATTTGTTGTATACTCCTAAATCCACATTACTCTCATGGATTCAGAATATTCCAAAAGGTGCGGATTGTAAACCTCACAACCGCATCCTACAAGGCATATCAGCTACATTCCCTGCCTATAAATTACTAAAAAAAAATCATTTCTGCTACTCCTTTGTTATTAATCATTTTATTGAGACTCTATTAATAAATTATTTCAAGTACCCAGCCTAGGCTGGGTCTCCATATTTTGTAAACCCGTTCACAGTATTTTAAGTGATTTCTTTTTAAGAATATTTCGTTTACAGTGACGATCCCTAAAAATTATAGAATCGTATTTACTATGTCAGACAGCTTAAATCTCCTAAAAGAACTTATTTCTCTTGATTCTGTTACCCCTGATGATAAAGGTTGCCAGCAACTATTAGTGAACCAGCTAGAACCCTTGGGATTTAAAGCGGAGGCAATGCCATTTGCTGAGGTTGAAAATACCTGGTTACGCAAAGGCTCTGATGCGCCTTTATTTTGTTTTGCTGGTCATACCGATGTTGTCCCCGTGGGGTCGCTTTCTCATTGGGATAGTGATCCTTTTATTCCAACAGAGCGTAATGGAATGCTTTATGGGCGTGGTGCAGCCGATATGAAAGGGGGTATTGCTGCTTTTACTGTCGCTACTATACGTTTTATTAAACAGTATCCTAATCATAAAGGGTCTATCGCTTTCCTTATAACCAGCGATGAGGAGGGGCCGGCGGTTAATGGTACGGTAAAGGTTATTGAGACTTTAGAAGCGCGTAATGAAAAAATCGACTGGTGTTTAGTGGGTGAGCCTTCTAGCACTGCAAAGGTTGGTGATACGGTTAAAAATGGTCGTCGTGGTTCTTTAGGCTGTCAACTCACTATTATTGGCAAACAAGGGCATGTTGCCTATCCGCACTTAGCCAATAACCCGATTCACCTTGCCACTGCAATGTTGGCAGAATTAACCACAATGGAATGGGATCAAGGCAATGATTTTTTTCCACCGACTACCTTTCAAGTTTCTAATTTTAACTCAGGGACAGGGGTAAGCAATGTGATTCCTGCTACGGCTGAGATTGTCTTTAATTTTCGCTTTTCCACTGAAGTTAGCGCTGATGAATTAAAGCAAAAAGTGGAGGATCTACTCAATCAGCATCAATTGGACTATGAGATTGAATGGAATTTATCAGGACTCCCTTTTCTTACCGCAGAAGGTAATTTAGTTGCCGCCGCTGTCAAAGCGATTCAACAAGTCACAGGCATTCAAACCGAGTTATCAACCTCAGGCGGTACATCAGATGGACGATTCATTGCGCCAACAGGGGCGCAGGTATTGGAGTTAGGCCCTGTCAATGCCACCATTCATCAAGTCAATGAATGTGTTAATATTGATGATATTAATGCACTTGAAGAAATTTATTTCCAAATGCTAGTCGAATTACTTGGCTGATCTACTGAGGTTTTTTTTGCCTTCTTCTTATTTTTTTTCTTAGTTGGAAAAAGAAAAATAAGGCTGAAAATAAACGAGACAATCGAACTGATCAGTCCAATAAAAAATTCAGTGGTCTTTTTAAGAATTTTACCGCCACGAAACATTGTCTTTCCAAGCAAGGCTAAATAACCACGACTATTTTTACCATGCTTTTTAGCAACTTTTGATAAATTACGTAAATCTTTGGTTGATTCAACATATTTCATCATATACAGAGTATCAGATACGGAACTAGATTTGCGTATCTGACTCACTTGCCCTGCCATTTTTTTAAGCGGTTCAATGGCTTTAGGGTGGTAAGATTTTTTGGCGGCTTGTAGCAGATTTTTCATCCCTTTACCGCTTTTGGCAATTTTTAAAAAACCATTCCAATCAAAGACATTGCTCCCCATACGTAATAGTTGTTTTTGAAAGGGAAGTGTTAATTTACGGGTTTTTTTCGCCATTTTTACTAAGGAAACCCCTGCCTTGGCAGGTGCTGATGAACCTGCTGTACCAATAGCCAAAGCGGTTAAGCCAATACCAACACCTGATAAGGTAGCAACTAATTCATCGACAGGTTCTTTCTTTTGGTAGTGAGTATATTCTTGATGTAAGTCCCGTACATCACCTACTACTGTGAAGTCAGACGTAATCGCTCCTGCAACACCTGCACCAGAACTACCCTTTCCTGATACAAAACCATTCACAAAATGCTCTACATTATCTTTTATTCTGCGACCGTTGGTGTCTTGTTGAAGTAATTGCTGTTGGTATTGATCGTAATACAAACCATAGCCATGTTTTTTACCAATACGAATATACATACGCGCTTCATCAAAACGCCCTTCAGTAATTGCTTCTGTGATTTCTTTATGTAACGTTTGAGCATTGACGGTCGTTACCATCAAATGATGTGTATCAGCTGGTGCTTCTTCGTACTCCCAATGCTTTGTTAGTTGCTTTAAACTCATAGCAAAAGCAGAAAGAGAGATAATTAGAAATATAAGCCTTAAAGATGATCCCACGTCATTAATCTTCCGTTGATAAGGAAGTTCCAAGCAAAAATCCTACACAATTTAGGTAATTTAATTACTTGAAACTTCCTAATTTTCTTCCTAAGGACTAAGAATTTAATAATCCTCACATTTGACACTATCGACCCATTCCATCTAAAGTAATAATGGGTATATTATTACTTTGGCAAAGAACGCCATTGTCCATCAATTAGACCTTCTATAGGCTGATAACGTGTTTTATAGTTCATTTTGTTGCAATCTTCAATCCAATAGCCTGGATAAACATACTCCAAGCCAAGTTTTTTTGCATATTCTAGCTCCCACAAAATAGCAAACACACCTAAACCACGCTGACTACCCGTCTTAGAATCAAAAAAAGTATAAACGGCTGATAAACCTGATTCGAGAACATCAATAGTTGCAACCGCTATTAATTTCTCTTTTAGATAGAATTCAATAAACTCGGTATGACACCAATCAGAGGTTAAAAACTCATCCACACCATCATAATCGTCACTTTCATGTCGCGCAGTTAAATACTCAGCATAAAGAGGCAAGTATTCCTGTTTAAACTCCCCTTTATTGATTTTAATTACAATATCTTGATTTAATTTCCAATTTCGACGTTGACTACGACTTGCTTTAAATTTTTTCACATCAATACGAGTGGTTGCACATTGAGTACATGTTTGACAATAAGGTTTATAAACCTGCTGTCCGCTACGACGAAATCCTGATTTAATTAAATAATCGTAGACAGAGAGCGACATTGGAAAACTAGGATCAATAACCGCATTTCTAGCAATTCTTGCGGGCAAATAAGAACAAGCGTGAAGAGCTGTTGGAAATATTTTTAGGGGTTGTGATAATTTCATTATTTATAGGGGGTATTTTAGAGTAAAGAAAGCAAGTAGATTGCTAGTCGAACTTACCATTTTTTGCACTAGCGGGAATAAAATGGAATAGTTACACAGAAATTTTCCAAAAGACTAATCATTTGTAAAATCAAGAACAAGAAAACCTCGATAGTTGGGTAAATTATCGGGGTTATTCTGACAAACTATAACTAAAGAAGCTCTTTAGGTACTTTTAAAACCTGACCAGTACGAATCAAATCAGGATCTTTAAGAACATCTTTATTTGCTTTAAATAATCTAAGGTAGTTTCTCCCACTACCATAAACACGTTGTGCTATTTTATAAAGATTTTCTCCCACCTGTACTGTCACAGTATTAGGTATTTCCATTTTCTCAGTAGTCGGTTTATCAATAGCCACAATACTTTTTAGTGCCTTGCCAGCAGATTCTAGTGTTTCTTTAGAAATATCCTTTTTTATTTCACTACTTTTCTTAATACCTATCATCGCAGCTGATACTGCATTGCGAATATCATCTAAGTTATTACCTTTTAGTAATTCAGAAGAAACCATATTCTCCAACTTATCTTTCAATTTTGCATGAGATGAAGCATCTTGATCAGATTTTTCTTTTTCAACAGCTGTTTTTTTACTACTGTCTGCTAATAGATTTTTAATTTGCGTTGCTACTTTTTTCTCTAGCGCATCATAATCTGTGACTGCTTTAGGAACAATAGAAGGCTCTTCTTTTATCGCTTCAATCTTAGAATCTTGTTCCATGCTTGTATCTTCCGCCTCACTATTCAAGGCATCAAGCAATGCTTTATCTTTTGCATTCTCCGCAAAGGCACTCTGAGCATCTAAAATCATTAACAAACTTAATAAAAATATGATAGTGATGATTTTCATTATGATCTCCTCTTAATTGCTTGGAACTTCCTTATGGTTTTACAACAGTTAATCCTAGTAATTGCCAAGCCTGCATCCCACCACGATACCAAAGTAATTTATCTGCGGGATAACCCATTGAAAGTAAATCTTTAATCGCTATTGGCGATTGACCACACCATAAACCGTTGCAGAATAATAAAAGCTTTTGTACATTATCAAAATTCCAAGTTTCTTCTTTTTTAGAAGCTCCCAGTAATTTCAGAATTTTCAAAGCATGATTATTTTTTAAACCACCCTCTAAAATACTAAAGGGGATGTTAATAGAACCTGGAATCGTGCCTTTTTCAAACCAATCAGGTAATCTAGC
>JALVEA010000317.1 GCA_027008665.1 Thiotrichaceae bacterium
GAACACACAATCCCGTGATGAATTAGATTATCAACGGCATATAGATTATTGTCATTTTAACCCTGTAAAACACGGTTTTATAAATAACGTAGAACAATGGTCTTATTCAACCTTTCATTCTTTGGTTAAAAAAGGGGGTTATTCCAAAAATTGGGGTAGCTGATATTGTTTTGAATTCAAATCAAAAAGATTAAAACGTTTATACTGTCGGCTGGCGATGTGCGGATAGATTAGTGTTGAATTTTAGCTTTGTGCAATGCGCATCTTAGCGGACCTACCGCGCTAAATTCGTTTCAAATATTCTGCTATTTCTAAAAACCAGTCTCCTAGGACGGCGGTCATTTCATTTTTTCTTGACCAGCGTGATGCGCGTTTACATAGACGGATGCTTTCTTTTAGGGCGAGTCCTGATTGACCGTGTTTGATGTTTATATCAACGTCGTGCCATGTTCGGTTTCTTTTTTCATCGAGTAATCTAGCGAGGCGTACACAGCAATGATGCACGCCAAAGACGTTAAGATAAGCAAAGGCTTCATCAATATTTCGTTCATCAGCAAAGGCGTGTAAATGTGCTTCGATTAGGCGCTCTTCTGTCTCAGGATAATCGGGTACAGAGTCATCACAGAGTAACCATGCAATGTCATCGATTCTATTTCTTGCACAACAATGTTCCCAGTCAAACCATTTAACATTGCCATCATTACATAATATTGCATTGCCAGGGCGAGCGTCCCATTTTATAAAACGGGGTTTGAGCAAAAGAAGCAGATCGAACATTTGTGCCACGGGAACGCTAGGGCAGGGGATATTGAGGTGATTGCCAATAATTGCGGTTCTATCTAATAGGGCAATAAGCCAGTCGCGTTCACAGCCTATAATGGGGACGGCATGATCTAAGCCTTCCTTATCGGCGATTTGATGTATCTCAGATAATGCATTTAAAGCCGAATGCATATAGCTTTCGTATTGTTTTTCAGTGGCATTTTCAAGTGCTTCTGATAGGCGTATACCCTGAATATCTTCTTGTAAAAGCACCAGTCCATTATAAGCATAATGTTGTGGAATAGGGGCGTTATGTTTTTCGAGGCGTTGTAGGATTAGGGATTCATATCGTGATCTCACTGGGGTAGAACGGCGTGTAGCAATCAGAGTTTGCCCATTTTCTAGTATTAATTGACAAGAAGTACGATAAGAGCCTCCGGGATACTCAATATGTGCAACTTGATGTCCTAATAGTTGTTGACAAAGATAGGAATAATTTGAGAGTAACCAGTCTTTTTCTGTTTTGGCTATTTGTTTTTTGGGGATTTTATTTTTCTTTTGTATTGGGAAATTGAGCGTATTTTTCTTAACAGGATGATTTAAAAAAAGACCTGTTTTAAGTGCTTCTAAATCAAAAAAACCAATTTCTTCAATCCCACCATCAAGGTACTCCGCAAAGTGAAGGTGTTCATAAGTACGCACAGCTTGGGTTTGTGTTGTCATTATTTCTATTTTACATCCCACTCAGAGTATTTTTTAGCTAGTAAAATAGCATTTTCTTTACCAAGCCCAGGAAAAGCCTTAGTAAATTGTTCAGGTGTTATATCGCTCATTTTTTCTGTTTGATGGCGTAATTGTTTAATTTTAACTTCAGTTTGGTCAAAGTTTTTATAAAGATCTGCAATCAACTGATAAGCCTGTCGGTATTTTTTCTCAGAAATATAGTTTGGGTTAATATCGTAATTTAATTTTTGCAGGTTGATAATGGAAAAATAGCTTGCTAAACCTTCTTCAAATACGCTACTACCCTTTGGGCCTGAAGGGGATAAAAGATGAATCACTTCATGGGATAATTGAAACAGGGCTTCTTTTTCATTTTTAGAAGCTGATTTTGTTAGCTGAATAATAATGTGTTTTCTATTGTCCTTAATAAAGGGATACCAAACTTCAGGTTGCTTTAAATCGGAAAATTCTACCCCTAATAATGTCCATGAGAGGTCTCTTTCACCATAGCGTTGTTCTGCATTTTTTAGTGTCTCACTGAGTCTTGAAACGACCGTCCAAGTAAAGCCAATATCGGTTCTATTGGCTAATATTTGACTACTACAAAATAGTTTGTCTTTAGCAATACAGGCTGAGACAAAGGCGAGCATTGAAAGAATAAATAGGGTCGTTGATAGCATTTTTTTCATGATTTTGAGCTTAAACTTATCGAAGGTATTGAGTCTACATAAGATTAATTCATTAGTTAAAGGTGTTGGTATGCGGATTGATACCGTTTATCCAAATCCTATTAAGGAAGTTTCAAGTTAAGATTGGTAAATTCATTGCTTGGAACTTCCTTAAATCTGTTTT
>JALVEA010000318.1 GCA_027008665.1 Thiotrichaceae bacterium
ATTTTCATTTTTCAAACCTAATCTCTTAGTTGCTTCTTTTACCTCAATTTTTAATATATCTTTTGGTAGACTTTTTTTTACCGATTTCTCTGCAGTAGAGAATGCAAAATAATAAACATTAGAGCCATTTTCAATTAACTTAGCTATTAGCCCCCCTGCCCCTAATTCCCCATCATCTGTATGTGGAGCTAAAACAAATACTTTTTTAAATTTAGAAATCATTCATTATACTCAAAAAACTAATAAACTAAGAATAGTACTATTCTTATTCTTATTCTTATTCTTATATCAAATTTATATTAGAAGTAATAAAACTAATTTCATCTTTAGACAAAAAAGGATTCATTGGTAAACTCAACACTCTTTTACTTGATTTTTCCGCTATTGGGAAACTATTTTCATTATAATTCAAATAACTAAAGCATTTTTGTTGATGCAATGGCATTGGATAGTGTACTGCCGTTGGTATTTTCTTTTCCATTAGTGTTTGTTGAAGTTCTTTTCTATTTTCTATAGAAATAGTATATTGCGCCCAAACACTTGTACGTCCTTGCATAATAAGAGGTTTTATAATCTCTTTATTCAGCATTTCTTTATATAGTGTTGCAATCTTTTGGCGGTTTTTTATTTCCTGTTTATAATGTGGAAATTTAGCTAGAAGAATGGCTGCTTGTAAAGTATCTAGTCGCCCTCCCATTCCAATATATTGATGATGATAGCGTTTATTTTGCCCATGTAATCGCATGCTTTTTATTTTTTCAGCATAAACATCGTTATTTGTAAAAACTGCACCACCATCACCATAGCAACCTAATGGTTTTGCTGGAAAAAAACTAGTTGTTGATATATCACCAAGATTACTATCTGTTTTCCCATTATAGGTTGAGCCAAAACTTTGTGCGCCATCAATAATGACTTTTAAATTATATTTTTTGGCAATAGTTTGTATTGTATCTATATCCGCAGGTTGCCCATAAAGACTAACTGGCATAATAGCCTTGGTTTTATTTGTAATTGCAGCCTCAATTTTAGTCGCATCTATATTATAAGTTCGTTCTTCAATATCAACAAAAACAGGTTTTGCTTTCATCAAGGCAATCGTTTCCGCAGTAGCAATAAAGCTAAAAGGAGTTGTAATAATTTCATCATCAGGCTGGATATCTATTGCCATCATTGCTAATAGCAAAGCATCAGTCCCATTTGAACAGGTGATTGCATGTTTTGCACCTGTGAACTTTTGCAAGTTTTCTTCTAGTAGTGAAACTTCTTCACCCATAATAAAATTAGATTTATCGAGAACTGCTTGGATATTTGCATCAATATCTTTTTTATAAAGCTGATATTGATGTTTGAGATTTGCAAAATCTATATTCATTTATATTTAAACCCTTATAACTTGATCTTTTATTAATTGATATTCTTGATTTGTATATTCACAAGTTGTTTTGCTATTCCCGCTTAAAGGTAAATCAAGTTTTTCACCATATTCACTTATCCAACCTATTTGTCTAGCTGGAACACCTACCATTAATGCATAGGGCTTTATATTTTTGTTAACAACGGCTCCTGCACCAATAAAGGCATACTCTCCAATGGTGACACCACAAACAATGGTACAATTTGCACCAAGTGTTGCACCTTTCTTTACTAGCGTATTTTGGTACTCATTTTTTCTCTCAACCAAGGAACGTGGATTATAAACATTAGTAAAGACCATACTCGGTCCACAAAAAACACCTTCTTCTAAGATGACATTATCGTAAAGGGAAACGTTATTTTGAATCTTACACCGATCTCCAATAACAACTTTGTTTGCTACAAAAACATTTTGCCCTAAAGAAACTTCACAACCTATTTTCGCTTCAGCACAAACATGTACCCAATGCCAAATACGCGAACCACACCCTATTTGAGCACCCTCATCAACAATAGCGGAAGGATGAGTAAAAATATCAAGCATTTAATATTCCAATGGTAAAGAAACTGTTTTCCCATCACGCGCAGACAGATAAGCAGCAATTAATAATTCAAGAGACTTTAAACCTTCTCTCCCATCAGTTTCTGGCTTTGCTTCACCGTACATCACATCAACAACATTTTTATAATAGAGAGGATGTCCAAAACCATAAACAGAGGTCGTTTCATAATTGGCATCCTTAATTTTTGTATCGTAATCTTTTGCTTCAGAAAACTCCCATTGCTGAATATCATTCACAGCAACACCACCGACTCTGACACTGCCTTTCTCTCCTAAGATAGTAATAGATCCTTCCATATTTTTAGGATAGGTCAACATAGTAACTGCCATTGAACCTAATGCACCATTACGCCAACGGATATTCAAGACACCTGTGTCTTCCACTTCAATATCTCGTGTGGTACTCATCATTGCCTGTACTTTATCAACTGGACCAATTAACCAATCGAGTAAATCCACATAATGACTGGCTTGATTCATAAAGGCTCCACCATCAAACTCCCATGTTCCTCGCCATTTTGCCTGATCGTAATAATCCTGTGGGCGTGTCCAGAAAACATTCAGGTGTACCATATTAATTTTACCGAAGCGTTTTTCTCTTACTGCACGTTTCAATAGCTGTAATGTGGAATTTCTTCTATTTTGCTTTACTACAAATAAATGTACACCCGCTTCATCGCAACTTTTAACCATCCGCACACCATCTTGCCAGCGAGTTGCCATTGGTTTTTCTGTCATTACATGAATATTATGTTTGGCTATCATGACCGTTTGCTCTGCATGCACACCGCTAGGAGTACAAATAGCAACTAGATCTAATTTTTCTTTTTCTAGCATATCTTCAAGTTTAGAATAACCATTAACTTGATATTGCTCCTTATGCTGTTCTAAAACCCTATAATCAGTATCACAAACTGCTACCAATTCAATATTATCCTGATGTTTTTCAATTGAGCCAAAGTGATTTTTTGATATACGTCCACAACCAACAACAGCAATACGAATTTTTCGATCTTTAATAATTGGATACATTAATTATGCCTTTATAATATTTTCAGCTATTTGAGAATAAACACCACGAGTATCTATAATAAGTTGGGCTTGTTTTTGGAACATTTCATAATCAAAAGCGCTGTGATTAGTCGCTATTAGTAATACATCATATTGAGCTATATTTTCTGGAGTAGGCTCAACACTACTTAAGTCAAAGGAATGTTCACGCATTTGAGGAAAAACGGGAACATGCGGATCACTGTATTCAACAAGTGCTCCCTTTTCTTCTAGTAACTCCATTAGCTCAACAGAAGGAGACTCGCGCATATCATCAACATCTTTTTTATAGGCAACACCTAAAACTAACACTTTTGCACCCTTCAGTGATTTCTCTCGATCATTCAATGCATCCATCGTTTTACTAATCACCCAGCGAGGCATATTTGTATTGACCTCCCCTGCTAATTCAATAAAACGAGTATTAAGATCGTATTCTCTAGCCTTCCATGTGAGATAAAAAGGATCAATAGGGATACAATGCCCTCCCAAACCTGGCCCTGGATAGTAGGCTGTAAAGCCAAAAGGTTTGGTCGCAGCGGCTCTTATGACCTCATGAATATCAATACCCATTCGATCAGCAACAATTTTCATTTCATTCACTAGACCAATATTGACCGCACGATGGATATTCTCCAATAACTTAGTCATTTCAGCCGTTTTTGTTGAGCTAACAACAATAATTTCATCAATCGCTTGTTTATATATTGCTTCACCAACTTTAGTACAAGCCGCTGTATGCCCTCCTACTACTTTTGGAATGGTACGTGTTGTATAGTTAGGATTTCCAGGATCTTCCCTTTCAGGTGAATACACTAGAAATATTTCCGTTCCAACCGTCAAACCTGAAGACTCCATTCGCGGCAATAGTTCTTCTTCTGTTGTACCTGGATAGGTTGTACTTTCAAGCGAAAGAACATGACCCTCTCTAAGATAAGGGATAACGGCATCTGTAGTATCTGTCACATAACTTAAATCAGGTTCTCTATATTTATTTAGAGGTGTTGGTACGCAAAGAATCAAAACATCTATTTCAGAAATAGAAGAAAAATCTGTCGTCGCTTTGAAGCCTGTGTCTAAGGTACTTCCAATCTTTTCAGAGGCAATATGCTCAATATAACTAACACCTTGATTCAGCATATCAACTTTCTTTTGATCAATATCGATACCTACGACTTTATAACCTATTTCTGCATAGCGCATCACTAATGGCAAACCAACATAACCTAAACCCAATACACCTATAATTGAAGATTTATTGTTTATACGTTCTATTAATCTAGTCTCGATCATTTAATTACCTTTATACAACTACATGGCGACGGAATATATCCATCTCTTTATTTATATTTAAACTGAAAAGTTCTACCGCTTCCTGAAGGAGTATAAATTTCTATTTTTTACTCATAAAGGTTAAATAGTCCTTCGGTTCAATTCATTAGATACTCGGTATATTTTAATTAAAAAACATTAAGTTAAGTAGGAGGTCAATAATAAATCTAACAAAATAAGCAAAACATTAGACTTATTGTATCTTCCTACTTACGCCAACATATCTACAATCTCACATTGTGGATCAAATCCTTTTATTCGGCTTTGTAAAGTAGCCCTTAGAGCTGTTTCATTTTCATCATACAAAGCCTGCTTTAAAGCACTTAAAATACTTTCTATCTCAGGCCATGACAATACTTCTTCTTCCGCCCGCATAATGCGTTTATGTCTGGTTTTTGATACATTATTCCCAATTAATAGTTCTTCATATAGCTTCTCGCCAGGTCTTAACCCTGTAAAATGAATTTCTATATCGCCTTGGGGATTTTCTTTATCCTTAACCTTGAAGCCACTGAACTGAATCATATTTTTTGCTAAATCTAAAATACGCACAGGATCCCCCATATCCAGAACAAAGACATCCCCACCTTTCCCCATAGCACCTGCTTGTATGACCAATTGAACAGCCTCTTCAATCGTCATGAAGTATCGAATAATATTAGGATCAGTAACCGTCACCGCCCTACCTTGACGAATTTGTTCTTTAAACAAAGGCACAACCGAACCTGAAGAACCCAAGACATTTCCAAACCGAACCATAGTAAAACGTGTGTCGTGCTGTTTGCCCGAATGAGCAAACCCTTGTAATATTAATTCTGCTAAACGCTTAGTTGCTCCCATAGTATTAGTAGGTCGAACGGCTTTATCTGTAGAAATCAGCACAAAGGTTTCCACGCCACTATTAATCGCGGCTTTTGCACAATGATAAGTACCAAAAATATTGTTCTCCACGCCTTCGCTAATATTTTTTTCTACCATTGGTACATGCTTATAAGCCGCAGCGTGATAAATAGTCTCCACCCTAAAGGTACAACAAACACGTTCTACACGTCTCTGATTAACAACACTACCTAAAACAGGTATCACCTTGATAGATGACTGCTGTATTCCCCCTAGAAAATGAAGCAATTTTTTTTCTATCTGATATAAAGCTAATTCACTTTGTTCAAATAGAATTATTTTTTTCGGTTCTAAGGAGGCTATCTGCCAACATAACTTTGAGCCTATCGAGCCTCCAGCTCCAGTCACCATCACCACCTTGCCCTTTATATTGGCATCTAATAGCATTTTATTAGGGTGAACTGCATCACGACCTAATAGATCGGCAATATCAACTTTTCTAACATCATCAATATTAATCTTTCCTTGTGCAAGCTCAGAAAGCCCTGGCAAAGTTCTTACCTGCACAGGCAAGGGTTTTAGTTTATTAATTAATTCGGCACGACATGACCTAGAAATAGAAGGAATAGCTATTAATATTTCGTCTATTTTTATTTTTTTACTTTCAAATTCAAGTAGTTGTTCTTTTATAGAATCGGGACTATAAACTTTTAGATCTGATATACTTTTACCCTGCAAACTTTGGTCATCGTCGATAAACCCTGCAACGAAAATACGATCTTCATACTCAAGCGCTCCTGCTAATTGTACTCCAGCATATCCAGCTCCATAAATAAGAATATTTTTAAACCCCAGATCCTTTGCTTCTCTGGCTTTGATTTGAGCAAAAAAATTCTTTGCCAAAATACGACTTCCACCAACTAGGATTAATAAAGTAAACCAAACAATCAGTGGCACTGTTCTTGGCATATCAAAGCTAAAAAATATAGCAATTGCCCCCCATAATATAACCGAGAGGCTTACTCCTTGAAAAATAAGGGTAAGTGCTTTGATACTAGTATAATGAACAATGACTTTATACAACCCTAAAAAAGAAAAAACAGGGATTGTTAGCGTAATTGCAATAGGCAAAACTGTCATTAATTGCGCCTGATCAAATATATACAATTCTTCTAAACGCAAAGAGTAAGCAATCCAAATTGAAAGCAATATAGATATAATATCCATAATAACCATTACAGATTGTTTTTTTATCCTTGAAAGCTCATTGATTTTAAGCCCTAAAAAAACGATATTAGTCCCAAAATTCATATTTATTGTCTGACCAGAAAAAAGCATAAAAGCCACTCCCTTTCTTTATTAAAAAGCACACCAACACCCTGTCTCTATCGCCTAGCATACAATTTATGGTTGATTTTATTTTTTGATTGTTACTCCAAAAATTAATATTGAAAAACATCATGAAGACTATGACGAGAAGATTTGATCTAAAAAACCGCTAAGGAAATAATGATTTTCGATCTTTAACTTACCTCACTTTTCGCCTTACTTTTAGGCAATATTCTATACATAATATACCCTTGATTTTCACGTTACTCCTCGGTGTAAATATTTTTATGAAACTTTTAATATTATCAAATACTGACTGATTATAATTTATCCTTTTCCATTGGTTTTATAGAAGAAAATAATTATATCGTTAACAATCGCTAAACTAGTTAAGATTCACTTTCGCGGTAACTGTAATATAAATTCATTAATAAATCGATTTTTTTTTAGTGTTTAATATATTCTATCTACAAATCATATAAATATTTTTAACCATATAAAGAATTAATGGATCTTATGCCTGTATTAGCGGCTCATTAAAATTCTAATGAAATCTATTGTCAATATAAAACATATTTATATATCTCATTTATTAATACCATATTACTTTATCGAGTTATTGACTATCAAACGATATATTAAGAAATTAAGAATCAATATATAAGTTATTTATTGATAATAGACGCATTTATTCCGATAGGTTGTATTCATAAAATTTGTAACAGGTCATGAGGAAATCATTTCTATTTTTATTCATCAAATGAGAATATCTACTAAAAAATGCTTTCCTAGTGCACTAAGCCTATCTTGTAGCAGTTCTGGACATTACCAATTGTTAATTGCTAGAACAAAGCATCTAATATAAATCGCACTATAATGCTTCGTTTAGAATTTTCTTAAAATGACCATAGGAGAAATAATGTGTCAATCGACAATACGATATTAAAGCTGATTACCGAAGCAAGTCTGGTGGTTCAAATCGTAATGGCTATCTTGGTGCTCTCATCCTTACTTTCTTGGGCTTTAATGCTCATCAAATCATCTCAACTTCGTGCAGCAACACGACAATTAGAAAAATTTGAAGATCGTTTCTGGAGTGGCATTTCATTCAAAAAACTTTATGATGATTTGGCCCACAAAGCTAAACTACAAGGCATGGAAAAGATATTTTTTAGTGGCTACCATGAGTATTTGCGTATTTATCAAAATGAAAATATTACTCACTTACCAAAAGTTACTACTGCACAACGCGCTATGCGAGTTGCTGAATCACGAGAACTTGATAGACTAGAGCAAAATTTATCCTTTTTGGCAACGGTAGGCTCTATCAGTACTTATATTGGTTTATTTGGTACCGTATGGGGCATTATGAACTCTTTTATTTCTTTAGGGCAAATGCAACAAGCCACATTGGCTGTGGTTGCCCCTGGTATTGCAGAAGCACTGATTGCCACTGCCATTGGTTTATTAACCGCCATCCCTGCTATTGTTGCTTATAACCGTTTTAGTGATAAAACAGATCGAATTGCGGTTCGTTATGAAAACTTTCGCGAAGAATTTACCACCTTACTTGAACGACAAACGCTTAATACAAAAGCTCAATAAGGACTTACCCAAGGAGGTGTAATGATCATGGCTAGAAAATGCAAACGCCGACGCGCAATGGCTGAGATGAATGTTGTCCCTTATATTGATGTCATGCTGGTCTTGCTGGTTATTTTTATGGTAACCGCCCCCATGTTGCAAACGGGAGTACAAATAAATTTACCTGATGCCAAAGCAAAAGCCGTTAAAACTAATCATCAAACTCCCATTATTATTTCTGTTAATGAACAGGGAAATTACTTTAATGATGAGGGCTTACAAATTACTATTGCGGAACTAACTGAATACTTAGTAAGTCAATTAAAAAATACTCCGTCAGGAAGTGAACAAACACGCCCTGTCTACATAAGGGGTGACCAAAGTGTTCCTTATCGTTATTTAATGCAGGTAATGGTTGCCGCACAACGAGCAGGTGCAAAAAGTATTAATCTAATGGCTGATCCAAAAACGTCATCTGTAAACTAAAAAATACATGCTAAGAGAAATCCTAAAACATCCTGTTGCATTAATAATAGCCATTGCAATTCATGTGTTAATTGTGATGATTTTTATTGTCAGCTTTAGCTGGTCAGAACCTCCAGTAATACAAGAAATGGGAATTCCAATTGCATTAATTCAGGAACTACCTACGCTGGCGAGTTCCCAGTCTAAAAAACGCAACCCTACAATCATTGATAATAAAGTGATAAAAAGAATTGAAAAAACAATTAAAACAACAAACGAACAAAATGCAACTCAACCTGTCCTAGATAACAGTGTTAAAATACTAGCAGCAAAAAAGGCTTTGACTATATCAAAAGAGAAACAGGAAGCTTCAGTAAAAAAAGAAAAAAAAATAAAAGCGCTTGCCCAAAAAAGAGCCAAAGAAAAAATTACAAAAAAAAAGGCGAAAAAAAAAGCAAAAGAGAAAAAAGCGGCAAAGGAATTGGCTGAGAAAAAAAAGAAAGAACAAGCAGAAAAAAAGGTAAAAGAGAAAAAGATCGCAATGGAACTTGCTAAGAAGAAAAAGGAAGAAGCAAAAGCTGAAAAAGAAGCACTAGAAAAAAAGAAAAAGGAAGCAAAAGAAAAGAAAATTGCAAAAGCAAAGGCAAAAAAAGAAGCTAAAGAGAAAGCGAAAAAAGAAGCACAAGCAAAAAAGAGACGGGAAGAGAAAAAGAAGGCCTTAGCGATAAAAAAGAAAAGAGAAGCAAAAGAAAAGAAAATTGCAGAAGCAAAGGCAAAAAAAGAAGCTAAAGAGAAAAAAATCCGTGAAGCCGCATTAAAAAAATGGCAAGAAAAGAAGCGACTAGAAAAAGAGCAAAAATTAGCTGCTGAAAAGAGAAAAAAAGAACAGGAGGAAAAAAAGAAGCAAGCCGCAATACTTGCTAAAGAAACAGCAATGCAGGAAAAAATAGCTGCTGAAAAAAGACGTACTTCACAAGCTGCTAAACAAAAGGCTAAATCTAACTGGGGAGAAAAAATAAAAACACACGTTAGACGACGCTGGCAAATCCCCCCTGCAACCCGAGGTATGTCCGCCCAAATTAGAATTAAAGTTTCACCCAGTGGTTACATACGAGGTCCGATTGAAATGGTAAGCTGTAATGGACATCCTTCCTATTGTGCCTCAGTAAAACAAGCCTATAAAGATTCAGAACCTTTACCAAGACCCAGCAGGAACGATTTAGACCGCACTTTTTTAATAACAATGGAAGCTAAATAACGAAATGATCCACAACAATAAAAATTGGTTAAATAGCCTCATAATGCTGATGCTATTTATTTTGCCAAGTAAAGTATTTTCAGAACTTGAATTACATATCTCTAAAAGTGCTGGCGATGGTATTCCAATCTTAATTGCACCTATTTCTAGAGGTTTTAATCGTATTATTGATGCTGATTTAAAACGCAGTGGACGCTTCACTTCTATTTATTTAAAAAAAGGTACGATACTACCTGCCTTTGGAGTCCGCCTATCCCCGACTATTTTACAATCAATAAAAGCAGAATATATCGTTCGTGGCAGGGTATCCAAAGCAGGATTGGATGTTGAACTTATTGATACCAGTACGGGGACTCCCGTTGCTAGCTACCGCATTGCTAATGTAGCGAATCAGCGTCGCATGGCACATAAGGCTGCTGATAAAATTTTTGAGCGTATCACCCGCCTTAAAGGAGCCTTTGACACACGACTTGCTTATGTAACAGCAACAGGTCGTCGCCAAAATAAGCACTATCGCCTTTATATTGCCGACTCAGATGGCTATAACCCTCATATTATCCTAAACTCCGATCAGCCTATTATGTCACCTAGTTGGTCTCCTAACGGATCACAACTAGCTTATGTATCATTTGAAAGTGGAAAATCTGCTATCTATATACAAAATATTTTCACAGGTAAAAAGCGCATGGTATCAGGTCATAAAGGCATCAATGGCGCACCGACTTGGTCACGTAATGGTTCACAAATAGCAATGAGTCTTTCTATTGATGGCAATTCAGAAATTTATCTGCTTTCAGTACATAATGGTGTATTAAAACGACTCACCAATAATCGTGCCATTGATACAGAACCTGCATGGAGTGGCGATGGACGCTCCATTGTTTTTACCTCTGATCGTGGAGGATCTGCACAACTTTATAAAATCCCTGCTTATGGTGGAAAAGCAAAACGAATGACCTTCATAGGAAACTATAACTCTGCTGCTGATATTGTTGGCAATAAAATTGCCTTAGTGCGACGCAATGGAGGTCAATTTCGTATCGCTATTATGCAAATGGGTGGAGCAGGTGCTGATATTATTTCCAAAGGACGATATGATGAATCCCCCTCTTTAGCACCTAATGGCACCATGATTGCTTACGCAACACAACGCAAAGGACGCGGAAAATTAGTCGTCGTCAGCGATAATGGAAAATCAAAACAGGAACTCCATGCACCTGAAGGTGAAGTACGTGAACCTGCTTGGTCACCTTATATTCGCTAAGAAATTTTAGAAACCTATAATTGAAGGAAAACAATGATGAAACAACTAACACGGGCGCAATTCTATCTTTTAACTCTTTTTCTTAGCATATTAACGCTTTCTGGCTGCTCTCAACTACAAAATAAAAAATCAGATAAGAATAAAATGACCACCACTACAACGAGTATTAATAAAAGCGGCAGATTCAAAGGAAAAAGTGGACTCCTTGGATCTTCAACAGGTAGCGGAGGGCTTTCAGGAACTGGTAGTGATACTTTAGGAAGCTCATCCACAACAGGGCTTGACTCACAGGATATTAATGCCAGTACTTTAGGAGTTGATGCTGATGCACAAGCCGCTATTGATGCGCTGATGGCAGAAGGAAAAAAGCACACACCCGCTGATATTAATAACCCAAAGAGTATCTTAGCCCAACGTGTCATCTATTTTGACTATGATCAATCCACCATTCTTGAAAAATACAAACCTATTCTTGCAGCTCATGCAGAGCTATTGGCAAATTATCCTGAAATGCGAATTCGTTTAGAAGGTCATGCCGATGAACGTGGCTCGCGTGAGTATAATGTTGCATTATCTGAGCGACGCGCTGAAACCGTTAGACAGTATTTATCCTTTAAAAATGTTGCCCCTGAACAGATGGAAACCGTTGCATTTGGTGAAGAAAAGCCCTTAGTTCCTTCTCACAATGACAGCGCTTGGAGTAAAAATCGCCGAGTAGAAATAAATTATGTAACATATTAAAATTTACTCTACCTTTCCGTATGGATATTCATTAAGGCTATTCCAACATCATAGGTTTGATGTTGGAATACTAATTATTAAAATTTTAAACAGCCACAGAGCGCATTAACTTAGGAAATGACGAATGACATCAAAACGTAGCTTACTTCTCTTTTTCTGCCTCTACTTTTTGCTCACCCTTTCTGTTCATGCAAAAGATCAGAGTGAAGCATTACTAGAATTATTTCAGCGAATCGATAATTTAGGCTCAGAACTTCGTACTTTACGCGGTGAAAATGAGCAACTACAACATAATATCGACAAGCTAAAGAAAGCCCAAAAAGATGGCTTTCTAGGCATTGATGAACGAATGGATGGCTTAGCCAAACAAATCAATGTTATTGCAAAAAAGCAACCAACCTCACCTACAACAATAGCTGTAAAAAAACCTGAAAGTAAAGCCCCCGCAAAACCAATTCCCCCAAAGGAAAATATAAAAATTAAATCCGTTGCAACCGATTCTAAAAAACCAATAACAAATCCACCCCAAGTAGCAACAGAAAAAATGAAAGCTAAACCGACAGATAAAACAAAAATTGAAAAAGTCGCCAAGCATAAAACGCGCACGGCAACTCAAAAAGAAAAATCAGCTTATAATCAAGCTTATGCAACAATTAATGGCAACCCTTCTAATGCTATTGAGGCATTTCGTAGCTATATTATCAAATATCCAAACAGCCCATTAGCCGCTAATGCTCAATATTGGATAGGAGAAATCCTGTATTCACAAAAAAATTATAAAAAGGCTATCGATGAATTTATAAAAGTATTACAAAATTACAAAAACAGTGAAAAGGCATCAGATGCTAGTATCAAGCTAGGCTTTAGTTTTTATGAATTAAGAAATTGGGTCTATGCTCGCCGCGCCCTTGAAGATGTAAGTCGCTATTTCCCCAATACAAGAGCAGCTTCATTAGCTAGACAACGTATTGCCAAAATGAAAGCTGAGGGGAAATACTAAAATTTCTCGTCCTAAGGATATTATGCCAACATTACAAATCACTGAAATTTTTTATTCATTACAAGGTGAAACTCGAACCTCAGGCTTCCCTACTGTTTTTATACGACTCACAGGTTGCCCACTACGTTGTCATTACTGTGATACAGAATACGCTTTTACAGATGGGAAAACGCTTGAATTAACCGAAATTCTCGCAACGGTTAAACAATACCAAGCAAAATATATCACGGTCACAGGTGGAGAACCCTTAGCACAAAAAGAATGTTTAACCTTGCTCTCCATGCTTTGTGATTTAGACTATGACGTTTCTTTGGAAACAAGTGGGGCTATTTCTTTAGATGGAGTCGATAGCAGAGTCTGTACCGTTATGGATATAAAAACACCTGCATCAGGAGAGGCCGATAAAAATCTTTGGAGTAATTTAGAACAGCTAAAAGCAAAGGATCAAATTAAATTTGTTATTTGCGACCAAGATGATTATCACTGGATGAAAACGATTGCGGACATACATGATTTATACCATCGCTGTGAGGTTCTTGTCTCTCCAAGTTTTGGAGAAATTGATCACAGACAACTAGCAGAGTGGATATTAGAAGATAAACTTCCCTTTCGCTATCAATTACAACTACATAAACTACTTTGGGATGACGAACCTGGCCGTTAAGGCTACTCCAAGAAGAAGACTAATTTTTACCCATCAATAAATATCAGCGTATACATTACATACTTTCTATCAGGTATTCATTGACTCGGCAATTAACCCCTATATAATCCGCCCTAGCTTGAGAGCAGATTTTGCTTTTTAGCAAACTAGCTTCATACGAAGCAAGTGTTATTTTTGAATAAATTTAGGATATTTTTATACATGTCTACTACTACTGGAACTGTTAAGTGGTTCAACGAAGCAAAAGGTTTTGGCTTTATCGAACAAGAATCTGGCCCGGACGTTTTTGCTCATTTTAGTGCAATCACTGGTGATGGCTTCAAAACTCTACAAGAGGGACAAAGAGTTGAGTTCACTGTTACAGACGGTCAAAAAGGCCCTCAAGCAGAGAACATCGTAGCGATCTAACAGCCAATACGATACTTGAATTTTAATCAGTCACAAATTGTTTAGAATTTTAAAAAGGATGAAACCGAAAGGTTGCATCCTTTTTTTTAAGTTAGATTTATTGTGTCTACCTACTTGCACAGTCTCTTATATCTGAGGAACTTCCTCATACACTTCTTTTAGGCTTTGCTCCTACTCCTTTAGAACGCAATACAGCGCGTGACTTTCTATTTGCTGATCCGTTAGCTTTCGTCTGTTTATCATTTTTTTTAGCATACGTTACTGTTTGCTTTTGATTAGTTTTCCGTTGCTGCTTTTTCTTTTGTGGCTGACGCTCACCTCCAAAGTTTATATTCACTTGGCGCTTTTGGGTGTTTTTAGGCTTTTTGGGTCTTTTAGACTTTTTATGCTTTGCATTAGGATTAAATTGAGTTAATGGTACATTATGACTAGGAACAAAACCTATTTCTTGCTCTCTCACTAGTGTTTGTCCAATAAGATTCTCAATATCTTGCAGAAGATCTACTTCATCAGCACTGACCAAAGAAATTGCCTCACCTTTTGAACCAGCACGACCTGTACGCCCAATTCGATGAATATAATCTTCTGATATATTGGGTAATTCAAAATTAATAACATAAGGTAGGTCAACAATATCAATCCCACGAGCTGCAATATCCGTTGCGACTAATACGCGTATTTTTCCTGACTTAAAACCAGCTAATGCCCGTGTACGTGCGCTTTGTGTTTTATTGCCATGAATAGCCGCTACATGAATACCATCATTATCCAAACGTTTAACCAGACGATTAGCACCATGCTTAGTACGCATAAAAACCAATACTTGTTGCCAATTATTATTACGCACTAAATGACTTAGCAAACCTGTTTTTCTACTTTTATCCACTTCAAATACAGATTGTTTAACCGTTTTAGCTGCCGTATTACGAGGGCTTACCTCAATCCTGATAGGTTTAAATAATAAACTCTCAGCAAGTGATCGAATTTTGCTTGAAAAAGTTGCTGAAAATAATAGGTTCTGCCGTTTCTGAGGTAATAGAGCAATAATTTTTCGAATATCATGAATAAAACCCATATCCAGCATACGGTCTGCTTCATCTAGCACTAATACTTCTAGATAATCAAATTTCAATGCATTTTTACTGTAAAGATCCAGTAAACGACCAGGAGTGGCAACTAATATATCCACCCCTTTGCGTAAACGCATCATTTGCGGATTAATTTTCACACCACCAAAAACAACCATAGAGGTCAATGGTAAATATTTGCCATAGGTCGTAATACTCGCTTCAACTTGAGCTGCTAATTCACGGGTGGGTGTCAACACTAAAGCACGTACTTGATTAGCCCCCCCTTTGCGTCCTTGGAATAATCGATGCAATAAAGGCAAAGTAAAACTTGCTGTTTTCCCCGTCCCTGTTTGCGCCGCCGCCATAATATCACGACCTTTCAAAACAGCAGGAATACCCTGTGCCTGAATCGGTGTTGGTTTATCATAGCCCTGCTCTTTAATAGCCTGCAATAAAGAGTCAGAAAGTCCTAACGAGGAAAATAGTGTCATTCAATAATACTTCAGTAAAAATTAACAATTAGAATCAAGTACGCAACGAATCATCTCATCAGTTATCCCATCAGATGCTCTTAATGATGAAATGGGGCGAGCAGAAGATTCAGGCATAGAACGGACATCATCATTTTTAGTTGTCTTTCTGTTTTCTTTTCTAGCATTTCTTTGTCTTCTACTTAACGCCTTTGCTCTACGTCGTTGTTTAGATGCACTTAATCCACCCAACATATCCTCAACAATAGTATGTTTCAGCTGACGCGCCAGACGGCGGGGCGTTTTTCCTTCACTATTTTGTACATAAGGCGCTGCTCCCTGTCTTATTAGTAACCGGGTTGCACCAACATGTCCAAAACGTGCAGCATGATGCAATGGAGTCCAATTTTTATTGGTCTTTGCATTAATTTTTGCCCCACCTCTCAGTAAAGTCTTCATAATACCAACATATCCCTTCGCTGCCGCTTCATGTAATGGCGTTACTCCAACATTATCCCTCGCATTCACCATCGCATGCTTTTCAATAAGTTTTTTCACCAACTCCCCCATACCTCGCGCAACAGCACGATGTAATATAGTTGAACCATTTCGAGCATAGCGACCATTAGCGGACGCACCATGATCAAGTAATTCAATCGCCAATTGCTGTTGCCCTCTGTTAACTGCATATTGCAAATAGGTAAGATCTTCTCGATCCATCTTACCTCGTCCAGATGCACCACGTTCAAGCAAATATCTAGCAACCATTAAATTACTACGAAAAACAGCTGCTTCAATGGGAACATTACCATCTTTATTACGCACATTAACATTAGCACGTCGTTGTAATAAAAATTTAATATGAGCAAGACGGTTGAGATACACTGCGTTGTAAAGAAAAGATTTTCCTTGATTATTCAGTGCATTGACATTTGCCCCCTCATCATACCAGCGTTGCACTTGTGGCATATCATTTCTTTGTAATGAAAGACCTAAATTAAGATCAAAATTAGGATTTCTCGCGGGATGACGTAATTTTATAGTTGGATCATAAGGAAGATATAATTTCTTTTTTGGAACTTTTTCTTTTACTTTTGTAGGAGTAGCCGCACTAATAGGAGAAACGCTTGAAATAAGAAAAGAAGTGGTGACGATACAACAAACAAAGATGATCCATTTTACCATTTTATTATCCTTAAATTAGAGGGGGGTTCCATAAAAAACAGCAACAGATCTAGGTATAAGGAACTTCCAAAGTAATAAATCTGTACGCCCACAACAATAATTCAACTATAGCATAACATTTATTAATCTTAAAAATTCAACAGCACTTAATATTTACTCCCGTTTTTAATGCAATATTAATAAAATTAGGGAATGAAGTATCTACATTCGCACAGTCATTTATCACAATGCCGCCATCCGCACATAAACCAGCCATTGAAAATGCCATTGCAATACGGTGATCACCATGACTATCAACCTCTCCTCCCGAAAGAGTACCACCTTGAATAATAATTCCATCAGGTGTTGGTGTAACATTTGCACCACAGGCAAGCAAACCATCTGCCATCACTTGAATACGATCACTTTCTTTCACCCGCAATTCTTCTGCACCTGTTAAAACTGTTTGTCCTTCTGCAAAACAAGCAGCAATAAAGATAGATGGAAATTCATCAATTGCTAAAGGTACTAACTCTTCAGGAATTTCAATACCTTTCAAAGGTGCAGAGCGAATACGAATATCTGCCACAGGTTCGCCACCGACTTCTTTTTGGTTAAAAAGGGTAATATTTGCACCCATTAATTTTAAGATATCAATCACACCTGTACGGGTTGGATTTACCCCGACATGCTCTAGGGTTAGATCAGAGCCTTTTGCAATACTTGCGCCCACCATAAAAAAGGCAGCTGATGAAATATCTGCTGGTACATCAATATTACAAGCCATTAATTCACCTCCGCCTTGTAATGACATACGATTACCTTTTGTGACCACATTATAGCCAAAACCACGCAACATGCGTTCGGTATGATCACGCGTTACCGCTGGCTCTGTTACTGAAGTCTTACCTTCAGCATACAAACCCGCTAATAAAATAGCCGATTTCACCTGTGCGCTAGCAACAGGCAAATCATAATGAATCCCTGACAATTTATTACCCCCTTTAATAGAAAGTGGGGGTGTACCGCCCTCCCCCGTTGTAATACTCGCGCCCATTTGTTCTAACGGACGAGTAATACGACGCATTGGGCGCGTAGAAAGTGAAGCATCCCCTATTAAAGAAGCATCAAAATCTTGTCCTACCATAATCCCCGTCAATAAACGCATTGCTGTTCCTGAATTTCCCATCTCCAAATCAGCGATTGGTGCTTTTAAACCTTTTAAACCAACTCCATGAATAGTGACATTGCCTTTTTCAGGGCCTTCAATTTCAACCCCCATTTCGCGGAAAGCTTTAATGGTTGCCAAACAATCTTCACCATTTAAAAACCCGCTCACTTTTGTCGTACCTTTTGCTAAAGCACCTAACATAATGGATCGATGTGACATTGATTTGTCACCTGTGACACGGATTGTTCCTGTCAATTTTCCATTCGGCTCGGTGATAAAGGTAATCTTTTTATTCATTTATATTAATCTCTATTTGAATGCTAAATATGCTTATCGCGTTCAGTTTTTGCATGAGCAAAAGCCGCTAATAAAGCTTCTCCTTTCTCATCACGAATCAATTCAGCTAAATCTGAAAGGTTTTGCTGATAATCATTTAATGCCATTAAAATCGCCTCTTTGTTTTCAAGACAAATATCACGCCACATCACAGGATCACTTGATGCAATACGACTAAAATCTTTAAACCCCCCTGCAACATAGTGAAATATTTTTTCACGCTGTGATGATTCAGAGAGGCTATTAACAAAAGAAAAGGCCAAAATATGCGGTAGATGACTGGTCGCTGCTAGCACCGTATCATGTTGTTCCACCTCTAAAGTTTCTACTTCTGCTCCTGCAACTTGCCACATTTCACGTACACGTTGAATCGCATCCATATTGGTATTTTCTAAGGGAGTAAGAATCACTTTATGATCGATATATAAATCAGCTAATGCCGCTTCAACACTGCTTTTTTCACGCCCTGCAATGGGATGTCCCGGTACAAATTGCGTCGGTACTTCTCCAAAAACCGCTTTAGCCGCGCTAATAACACTCCCTTTAGCACTGCCTGCATCCGTTATCACTGCGTCTTTTTCAAGATGATCTTTAATGCTCGCAAATACCGATTGCATTGCACCCATTGGCACTGCAAGCAAAATCATATCTGCACCTTTCACCGCTTCCGCTGGATCAAGGGTATAATAATCTATCACACCTAAATCAAGCGCTCTTTGTAGATGCTCTGCACGACGACTACAACCAACCACGCGCTTGCAATAACCTACTTTTTTTAAAGCCAAAGCCAGTGAACCGCCGATTAAACCGACCCCAAAAATGGTGAGTTGTTGAATCATTATTATCCTAACATTATATAGATGAGAAAGATGAAATAGGCTTTAAATAAAGCTATTCATGGAAATAGCTTTCAATTATGACAAAGACAAAACCTTGTCCAAAGCAGCTAAACAACGTCTATTTTGTTCTTTTGTACCCATCGTAATACGCAGATGATGAGGTAATCCATAATTCGCAACAGGACGTACAATAATCCCCTCACGCAATAAGCTTTCATAAATAGGCATTGCATCTCGCTCTGTATCAATGGTTATAAAGTTACCAACCGTGGGGATAAACGATAAATGACGCGCTTGACAAGCTTCTCGCCAAAATGCCAAGCCTTCTCGATTAAGATCAGCGCATCGTTTAATATGCTGTTCATCTTTTAATGCCGTGGTGGCTGCCACCAAAGAAAAAGTATTGACATTAAAAGGTTGACGCACACGGTTTAGCAAATCTGCAATTTCTTCACTACAAACGGCATAACCTACTCGTAAGCTGGCTAATCCATAAATTTTTGAAAAAGTACGAGTTACAATAAGATTCGGATATTGATCTAACCATTGCAAGGTATCGGGATATTCCGCCTCATTAACATATTCAAAATAAGCCTCATCCACTACCACTACAACACCTTTAGGCACTTGATCCATAAAAGCTTTTAAAGTCTTTTTAGCTAACCATGTTCCCGTTGGATTATTCGGATTAGCGATAAAAATAACACGCGTCTTTTCATTAATTAATGCCAACATCGCCTTTAAATCATGTCCGTAAGGCATACTTTCATGATCAGGTGGAAAAGCGGCTGCTATTTTAGCAATAGCACCAACTGCCTGCGTTGCAATCGGGTAAACGGCAAAAGCATATTGTGAAAAAATAGCCTCCCTGCCCTGACACAAAAACACACGTGCAATCATATCTAAAACATCATTAGAACCATTACCTAATGTAATTTGTTCTTGTTGCAGATCAAATTTTTCTGCCAATGCCTGTTTGAGCATAAAACCATTGCCATCTGGGTATATTTCAACCTCTAATTGCTCTGCTTTTAATGCCTTTAAAACACGCTTACTCGGTCCGAGTGGGTTTTCATTAGAGGCCAATTTAAGAATATTATTAATCCCTAATTCACGCTCTAATTCCTCGACGGGTTTCCCCGGCAGATAAGGCTTTAGTCCTTGAACACCAGAGACAGCAAGGTTTAAAAAGGTGTTTTTCATTGCTTGGAACTTCCTTATAAAATGGCCTTGGGATAAGACCCCAGCACACGAATTAATTCTGCTTCTTGTTCTAATTCAGCTAACGCTGCCTGTACGTTTTTATCGGCAATATGCCCATCAATATCCATAAAAAAGAAGTATTCCCAGTTGGTATCTTTAGAGGGGCGTGATTCGATCCGCGTCATATCCAAACCATAGTCTTTTAAGGGTTTTAATAAATGATACAAAGCCCCTGATCTATTTTTAGCCGAAACTAATAAGGTAGTTTTATCATCACCACTGCGCTCGACCTTTTGATCACCAATGACCAAAAAGCGAGTCGTATTATTCGGATTATCTTCAATATTTTCTTGCAAGGTATGTAATTTATACAGTTCTGCTGCAACTTGTCCTGCAATGGCAGCACTATATGGCTCGCTTTTTACTCTACGTGCACCTTCGGAATTACTAGAAATAGCGATACGCTCTGCATTAGGAACATTGCTATCGAGCCATGCTCGACATTGTGCTAAGGATTGTTGATGCCCATAAATAACCTTTACCTCTTCATAGCTCAATGAATCTGAATCACACATCAGGCTGTGATGAATCGGTAGGTGAATTTCACCACAGATGCTTAATGGTGATTGTACGAATAAGTCTAAGGTGTGAGAGACAACACCTTCAGTAGAATTCTCAATCGGCACCACACCATAATCAACCGTACCCACTTCAACTTCACGAAAGACTTGTGAAATGGAAGCTAATGACAATATTTTTACTCCCTCATTGAAATGTTTTTGTGCCGCAGCTTGTGTATAGCTACCTTCAGGACCAAGATAAGCAATGCGTAGACATTGTTCTAAAGCAAGACAGGAGGAAATAATAGAACGATAGATACGGGTGATTTGCTGATCTTTTAACGGCCCTTGATTCATTTTAACCATACGGCGCAATATTTGTGCTTCACGCTCAGGACGATAAAAATTCACATCCACTTCACCTGCTATACTTTTAACCTTTGCTACTGATTCAGCACACTTGGCACGCTCTGAAAGTAATTGAAGAATTTCAGTATCAAGAGAATCGATACGTTGACGTATCTCTAATAGAGTTGTTGCAGGTAAAGTACCATCGGTCATTCATAGCCACCAGTTAAAAAACAAACAAGGTCACTGATTATAGCCCAATTTTTATAAAATTGGTGATTAAGGAACTTCCAAATAATCAATCTACCCCTATTGCTTGCCCTTTTACTCTTGATTGAATCTTCTCAATCATTGCATAGAACAACTATGCGCTTCTTGAGATAATCCAATCAGAAGCAAAAAACCTAAAGTACACGTAACCGCAGTACTCCTTCAATTCCAGCTAATGCCATTTCAATATCTTGCGAAATCGTCGAATCGACATCAAGCAAAGTGTAGGCAAGCTCCCCACGCGAATCATTGGTCATCTGATTAATATTCACATTTGCATCACCTAAAATATGTGAAACTTGCCCTAACATATCAGGAACATTTTTATTCAAAATAGTAATACGCGCCACACCTTTACGTGGCGCTTCAATATTGGGAAAATTTACCGAATTTTTAATATTGCCATTTTCTAAATAATCTTTAACTTGCTCTGCAACCATAATGGCACAGTTTTCTTCTGCTTCACGCGTGGATGCGCCTAGATGCGGCAAAGCAATCACACCCTTCTGACTATTTAGAAGGTTAGACGGGAAATCACAAACATAGGAATGTACCTTGCCCATTTCAATCCCTTTGCAAACCGCTTCATCATTCACAATACCATTACGTGCAAAGTTTAGAATAATGACATTATCCTTCATCTTATCTAGAGACTCTGCATTGATAATATCTTTAGTGGCTTCAACTAGTGGAACATGGAAAGTAATAAAATCTGACTCGCTCAACACCTGATCTAAATCTTTTGCTTTTTCTACCTCAGCATCCAATCCCCATGCATTTTCAATTGAAATAAGCGGATCAAAACCAATCACATTCATCCCTAAGCGTTTGGCTGCATTTGCTATTTTTACACCAATTGCACCCAGCCCAATCACACCTAATGTACGATTTGGAAGCTCAAAACCTGCAAAATTTTTCTTACCACTTTCAACTTGCTTATGAATTTCTTCGTCTGAACCTTGCAGATTTTTAGCAAAATCTTGTCCAGCAGGAAGATTACGACACGCCATTAACATGCTTGCAATCACTAATTCTTTCACTGCATTCGAGTTAGCACCAGGGGCATTAAAAACTACCACACCTGCATTGCTCATTTTATCCAATGGGATATTATTAACCCCTGCACCTGCGCGTCCAACGGCTTTTAAGGAGTCAGGAATTGCATATTCATGCATATTGTAGGAACGTAGCAAAATAGCATCAGGATGATGACTTTGCTCCACTACACTGTATTCTGAGCTAGGCAATAAACTTAAACCTTTTTCTGAAATATTGTTTAATGTCAATATATTATAAGACATTTTCTCTCCTCGTTTTTATCCTCTTGGATAAAAATATATTTTAATTATAGAACCTTCAATCTATGAAGCGACTACGGCATCAGCTTCACAGATTCAGGAAAATTAATGATTAAGATTACTTAGCCGTATTTCGCTTCAAACTCAGCCATAAAAGCAATCAAAGCATCCACACCCTCTTCGGGCATTGCATTGTAAATACTAGCACGCATTCCACCGACTGAGCGATGTCCTTTTAGCGTCACTAAACCTTGCTCTGCTGCTTGCCCCAAAAAATCACCATCTAAATCAGAGTTACCTAATGTAAATGGAATATTCATCCATGAACGACAGTTAAGATCAACTGGGTTTTTATAAAAATCGGAATTATCAATCGCCGCATAAAGCTTGTCTGATTTACGTTTATTGATCTTGGCCATGCCCTCAAGACCGCCTTTTTCTTTTAACCATTTGAACACCAAACCTGCTAAATACCAGCTATAGGTTGGTGGTGTGTTGTACATAGAATCTGCCTTTGCTTGGATTGCATAATCCATCATTGCGGGAGTTCCATCGATACAACCTCCGATCAAATCATCGCGCACAATCACCAATGTCAAACCTGCAGGCCCTATATTTTTTTGTGCGCCCGCGTAGATTAAACCAAACTTTGACACATCAATTGGGCGAGATAGGATAGTCGATGACATATCTGCTACTAAGGGAATATCGCCTACCTCAGGAAGGGTATGAAACTCAACCCCTCCAATGGTTTCATTCGGCGTATAATGCACATAGGCAGCATCAGCATTTAAATTCCAAGATTCTGGATCAGGAATTGAGGTAAAATGACTGTCTTCACCTGTTGCAACAAGATTCACATCACAAAACTTGCTCGCCTCTGCAATCGCTTTTTTTGACCATGCGCCTGTATTGATATAATCGGCCGAATCTTTACCGCGCAATAAATTCATAGGAATAGCAGAAAACTGGCTACTTGCCCCCCCTTGTAAAAAAAGCACTTTATAATTATCGGGAATACTCATTACATCCCGCAGATCCGTTTCAGCCTCAGCTGCAATCGACATATAGTCTTTACCTCGATGACTCATTTCCATCACCGACATACCACTATTATTCCAATCTATTAATTCAGCTTGTGCCTGCTTCAACACCTCAAGCGGTAACATTCCAGGCCCTGCGCTAAAATTATATTTACGACTCATTTAATCACTCCTTTGTTTTAATTTAAACCATTTAATTTGTTATTATGGGAATACTGTCTTCCCCCTCTGCTACTTCAATATGAGTTAAAGGGGTTGCCAGTGAAATATTATGTTCAATTGATGTTTGGTAAATAATTTTCATTATTTTTTGACGTGTTGGGATAATCGAATTTACATTTTTGGTGTAGTAGTAAAATGCCCATTCCACCGCATGATCACCTGTATTATCGATCATTACTTCCATCTCATATTGTCTTTCAAAAGGGATATCTATATCTTTTTTAGCTCTTTCATAGGCATCAAGAAACATCCTTTCCACACTAGAGATAGAACAATCATAACCTATTTTAAATAAAATCTTTTCTCGCAATCCCCTAGCAGAGGAAAACTTAGAAAGATTATGCACTGTAAAATCACGTAAACGTGAATTTCTAATCATCATACGATGATTATTGACTCGATTTAAAATAACAGTATGAAACATTTTAGTGCGATAAACCACACCCTGCATATATTTTGTCTCTCCGTCTTGAAGCTCAATCACATCTCCCTCTGATAACATATCACTATTGAGAATAATAATACCGTGGAAAATATCAGGTGCCCAAATAGAGGAGGTTAATGCCAAAAAAACCCCCATAAAACCAATCACTCCCCCAGCTTCTAATAAAGAGTTAAAGCCAAGCAAATGAATAATCCCAATTAAGGTAATAATTGCAATAAAGGTGGTACTAAAAACACTTAAAAGGCGAGTTTGATGGGTGGGTATTTGCCTTTCCTTACCTTCAATCATACGCATTTTTCCATATTGACGTAAAAAAACGGCTCGCATCAGGTGCATGGATAAATGTGCAAGGTAAATAATCGCTAAAACCGCAATAATTTTAATACCAAAGGCCTGCTCATCTCGACTTTGAAAAAAGCGATAATAGCCATAAACGACAATAATCAACAGATTCAAGAGGCGAAAAATCATCACCACACGAGAAAATGAAGTAACTTTAGAAGGGGCATGCGAAAACAGCTTTATAATCCGTTTAGCAAAGATGAGTAGCAAGATATTAACTGTTAGTAAAAAATAACCAACAGAATCCAAATGACTAAGAAAGTTTTGTAACACGTTAAATAAACACTCACAAGTTCAGGGTTAAAAAGACCGCCAGACTTTAGTTCAGTATTTTGAATTTAACAAGTTACACTCCAGCACAATATAGAGTAAAGACTTCAATAACAGCCCATTCAAAGAGGAAATATTGATATTGTATAAAATATTTTTTTAGTAAAAAATAAACTAAAAACATATATTTATGAAAAAATAGACCATTAGATAAATATCACTCACCAAGACCCATCAATTCTATAAAATTTATGCTACTCATTATTTGTATAGGGAAAATAAAAATAATCAATAGATCCTAATGTATTGACCTGTATTAGCATTATTTCCCTCCTAAAACTCCATCAACTAACTGATACGTTTTATCCATTTTTTTTGCTAGTAATAAATCATGGGTAACGATAATGAACGCTGTTTTTAACTCATTATTGAGTTCTTGCATTAATTCAAAAATTTTAAACGCAGTACGTTGATCTAAATTGCCTGTCGGTTCATCCGCCATAATTACTTTAGGGCGCGTTACTAAAGCACGGGCTATGGCAGCACGTTGGCGTTCTCCACCTGATAATTGCCCTGGTTTATGCATAATCCGATCAGAAAGACCCACTCTTTTTAGTATTATTTTTGCATTTTTGCTTGCGGTTTTCACATCAACACCACGAATCAATAAAGGCATTGCAACATTCTCCAATGCACTAAACTCAGGTAGTAAATGATGGAATTGATAGATAAAACCAATTGAACGATTACGCAAAATTCCTCGATC
>JALVEA010000319.1 GCA_027008665.1 Thiotrichaceae bacterium
AGGCTGGGTTTGTACCATGAGCGGAGCTAGGAATAAGGCAGATATGACGCTGGCCTTGTCCGATGCTTTTTTGATAAGCCCGAATTGCTAATAATCCTGCATATTCGCCCTGTGCGCCTGAATTTGGTTGTAATGAAGTGGCATCGTAGCCTGTGACTTCATCCAGCCAATGGCTGAGTTGTTGAATCAGTTTGGCATAGCCTTGGGTTTGTTGTTTCGGGGCAAAGGGGTGAATATCCGCAAATTCAGACCAAGTAATAGGCATTAATTCACTGCTTGCATTGAGTTTCATGGTACATGAGCCCAGAGGAATCATTGCATGTGTGAGTGATAAGTCACTGTTCTCTAATCGCTTTAGATAGCGTAGCATTTCTGTTTCTGAATGATAGCGATTGAAGACAGGATGAGTCAGAATCTTATCTTGGCGTTGCAAGTTGCTTTTAATACCAGTGAATGCTTCATCAATAATACGGCTATCTAAGCTATCAATGTCCAAGCCATGCTTTGTGTCGAGTATAACATCCAATAGTTGAGCAATATCATAGCGTGTTTTACGTTCATCAATGCTTATACCGAGTTTATTATGATCAATAAGGCGTAGATTAATGCCTGCCTCTAAAGCACGTTGATAGATATATTGTTGTTGATCACCCACTTCAATGGTCAACGTATCAAACCAGCTATTATTCAGTAATGTTAATCCACCTTGTTGTAATCCTTTGGCAACGATAGAGGTTAAACGATGAATGCGACTGGCAATGGTTTTTAAGCCTTGCGCCCCATGATAAACGGCATAAAACCCTGCCATATTAGCCAGTAGTGCTTGTGCGGTACAAATATTAGAAGTCGCTTTTTCACGCCGAATATGTTGTTCACGGGTTTGCATTGCCATGCGGTAAGCACGGTTGCCACGGCTATCAATCGAGACACCAATCACTCGTCCTGGCATAGCGCGTTTGTATTTATCACGAGTGGCAAAAAAAGCAGCATGAGGGCCACCGTATCCCATTGGCACACCAAAGCGTTGACTAGAACCAAAAACAACATCTGCATCCATCTCGCCTGGTGATTTAAGCAGTACCAAACTCATTAGATCAGCCGCCACACATACCAATGCTTTTTGTTGATGCGCTTGTTTGATCAGCGGTTCAATATTGATGATTTTCCCTGTGGTATCAGGATATTGCAAAATAACACCAAAGACTTGGTGATCGCCTAATTCCTTTTCTGCATCCCCAATAATTAATTCATAACCGAGGTATTCGGCTCGTGTTTTGAGTACATCAATGGTTTGAGGATGGAGTGTTTTGGCAATAAAAAATTTATTGGTTTTGAGTCGATTAGAGCGTCGGCATAATGCCATAGCCTCAGCGGCAGCGGTTGCCTCATCTAGCAAGGAGGCATTGGCAATACTCATTCCCGTTAAATCCATAATCATTTGCTGAAAGTTTAATAATCCTTCTAAACGTCCTTGTGAAATTTCAGGCTGATAAGGGGTATAAGCGGTATACCAGCCTGGATTTTCTAATACATTACGTTGGATAACAGCAGGCACAAGTGTGTCGTAATAGCCCATCCCAATATAGGATTTATTAACCATATTTTCAGAAGCGATTTGTTTTAGTTGCGCTAATGCTTCTTGCTCGCTACAGCTTTTACCTAAATTAAGCTTTTTATGGATGCGGATGCTATCAGGGACGGTGCTATTGATTAAATCCTCAATAGAATCCGCTTTGATAGTGGCTAACATAGCTTTTACATCTTCTGTATCGGGGCCGATATGACGTTGGATAAAATCAGTGTGTTGCTCAAGAGTGTTTAGGGTTGAATAAGGCATGGGGGGAGTCTGATTGGGGGTGTTGTTCTGAAGGGTGAGGAAATAATAGTAAAAAATTTATTAATACTTTTGCCAAATCTAAATTAGTAGTTTTGTAGGGTGGATAAGTGATAGCGCATCCACCAAAATCAACGTATTGCGGTGGATGTGTCACATTTATCCACCCTATAGACCTTCATATAAATAATTTTTGGAATCGGTGGCTTTAGTCCCGCTAGACGAGGCTAAAGCACTCGATTCCAAAGCAATTTAATATCTAAACATCCTACAGTTTAAATTTAGCGAAGCTATTGATAGTCTAATATTATTCAGCTATTTCATTCATATAAGCATTCGCATCTAATAGCTGCTTTAGATCATCTGTATTATCGAGTTTTAAGCTCATTATCCAGCCATCGCCATAAGGCTCGCTATTGATTAGCTCAGGTTCGTCATCGAGTTTTTCATTAATAGCAATGACTTCGCCAGTGAGGGGGCTATAAAAATCCGAAGCTGCTTTAACGGACTCAATAACCCCCGCAGGATCTTCTGCATTTAATGAACTGCCATCTTCAGGTAATTCAACATAAACCACATCACCGAGCAATTCTTGTGCATGATCAGTAATACCAACGGTTACAGTGCCGTCTTTATTATCTCTGATCCATTCATGGGATCGTGTATAGGCTAAGTCTTCTGGGATATTTGTACTCATAATATTTTTCTCTTAGGTAATATTGTCAATTAGGATGATGATTAATTAAAGGCAGGATTTGCCATGACGTACAAAAGGTGGTTGAACCACCCGTGCTTTCATTTTTTTATTGCGTATTTCAACAAAACAATGCTCATTTGTATCAACAGGAACACGGGCTAATGCAATGGAAACACCTAATGTGGGGGAGAACGTACCGCTTGTAATTTCACCTAAGCCTGATTCTGTTACCACAGTTTGATGACTACGCAATACACCTTTTTCTTCTAAGACTAATCCAACCATTTTAGAGGCAGGTTTAGCGTCAATTTCAGCTTCAAGTGCCTTGCGACCTAAAAAATTACGCTGTTTAGGTTCTAAGGCAACGGTCCATTTTAGAGCGGAAACCAGCGGTGAGGTGCTGCTATCCATATCAGTACCGTATAAATTCATACCTGCTTCTAAACGTAGTGTATCACGTGCCCCAAGTCCAGCAGGTTCAATACCAACTTCAAGCAGAGCTTTCCAAAGTGGTACAGCTTCTTGTTTAGGAACTAGAATTTCAAAGCCATCTTCACCTGTATAGCCTGTGCGTGCATAGAAAATATTATCCAGTTGCACGCCAAAAAATGGCTTTAATGCAGAGACAGTAATAGCGCTTGTTTTATCAAGTGTAGATAATAATTTCTCGCGTGCATTAGGGCCTTGAACCGCAATCATTGCAAGGTCATCCCGTTCTTGAAGTTGTACTTCAAAAGCAGATATTTTATTTTTAATCCATGCAAGGTCGTTTTCTCGTGTTGCCGCATTAATTACCATGCGATAGAAGTTATCTGATAAATAATAAACAATCAGATCATCAATTATTCCTGCCTCTTCATTGAGCATACAGCTATAGAGGGCTTTACCTTTTTGTTTTAATTTATCAACATCATTTGCTAGTAAATATTGCAGAAAGGCTTTGCTATCTTTGCCTTTAAAATCGACAACCACCATATGGGATACGTCAAACATTCCCGCATCTTTTCTTACTTGATGGTGTTCTTTGACTTGAGAGCCGTAGTTAATCGGCATCTCCCAGCCTGCAAAATCAACCATTTTAGCGCCAGCGAGTCGATGTTGTTGGTATAAAGGTGTGTATTGTGATGTGCTAGTATTTGACATTGGTTTTAGGCTCAAAAATTAGGCAAATATGAAAAAAAGGCAGTAGATGCCTGTCATTTGCCGCCCCTCTGTCCTTGATACCTGAGATATTCCCTGTGATTGATGATGTCCACTTAACTTACAGGTTGATCCCCTTCGGTGGAGGTTGCTGATTTTGCAATCTTTAAACCTCTCTCTCCAGAGTCAGCTTGATATTAATATCTTCTCTTGCAGTCCTGAAACCTGAGCGTTTCCGAGCGGATTTGCGTCTTCGGTGTTCTAATCTTAAGCTATTAAAATATATGCTTAATAATAGAACTCTCCTGCAAGAGATATAGCTGAAAGTGGCAAACTATACCCTAGTTCTCTATCTTTCGTAAATTACAAACCGAAATTTTTTTAAAAAAAAGAAAGAGAATAGTATTGAAGTCTATTTTTATTGTCGGCATAATGCGCCTCTTAATTTTAAAACAGCCTTATGAGAGAATAGTTTTGCCAAATATTACATCTGCAAAGAAACGTGCGCGACAATCAGAAAAGCGTCGTATGAGAAACAAGCACCAACGTTCAGGAATGCGTACAGCAGTTAAGTCGGTTGTTTATGCAATTGAAGCTGGTGAAAAAGAGACTGCTCAGGCGGCGTATAAGATAGCCGTTCCTGCCTTAGATAAGGCAGTGAGTAAAGGTTTAATTCATAAAAATAAAGCAGCACGTCATAAGAGTCGTTTAAATAGTCGCATTGCTTCTATGTAAGACTTAGCTAGTACAAATTTTAAAAGGCTGATTATTATCAGCCTTTTTTGTGTCTGCTATTTTTCCGATTGTCTGAGAATAAAAGCCAGCAATACAAGACATAATGATGAATGGAGATGCCTTTGAGTTATAACGTATAAATCTCATATTGGGTCATTCATTGAATAAGTATAAGGAAGTACTTAATTATTATGTTTTCAGGCGTTATTAATAAAATATTGGATTGGCTAATTGCTTTTTTTGTCGCCAGTCTATTAATCTGGTTTGCTATAACGCAGCCTGTTTTTTCTTTTTTTAGTAGCAGTAGTGTACCTGAAATTGATCAAAATAAGCTAAAAGAACATGTGATTGAATTATCACAAACGTATTCCCCTCGGTCTCCAGAATTTGATGGTATTCGCCCTGCTGCTAATTATATTTATCGTCAATTAGCAAAAATTGGTAAGGAAATAGGAAAAAAACCGAGCTATCAACCCTTTTGGACAATGGGGGGAGGGCGATTTAGTAATATTATTTTTAGCTTAGGGCCTGTAACGGCTGAGACGGTTGTGATTGGCGCGCATTATGATACGCGTAATACCTTTCCAGGTGCAGATAATAATGCCAGTGGGGTAGCAACATTAATAGAGTTAGCAAGCGCCTTATCTATTGTTGAAAAAGATCTCCCTATACGGGTTGAATTAGTGGCTTATGCACTCTCTGAAGGGGCAGTGTTAGGGACTAAAGACATGGGAAGCTTTAAACATGCAAAAATGCTTAAACAAAAAAATAGAAGCGTAAAATTTATGATTTCTGTTGATAGTGTGGGTTATTTTTCTAATCAATCCAATTCGCAACATTATCCTTTTTCTTTTATGAAACTGATTTACCCTGCGAAGGGAGATTTTATAAATATTAGCGGTCATCTAGCCGATTTCCTTCAAGTCAGGCAGGTTAAAAAGAGCTTTAAAAAAGCCAGTGACTTAGAGGTACGCTCTATTAATGCTCCAGAAATTTTCCCAAATATTGCAAACTCAGATCATATTAGTTACTGGAAACACGGTTTTCCTGCCATGCTGATTAGTGATACCACCGCTTATAGAAATAAAAACTACGATACGGTGAATGATACCGCAGAAACACTCAATTATGCGGGTATGGCAATGGTGGTACAGGGCTTGTATCAAACCATAGTGGATTTACCAAAAAATGGGCATGGTTCATAACAAGGTAACAAACCCAGGGCTTTCTCATAAAATTTTTACTTGCCACAGAAAGTCTTCCATGCTGTCAGGCAAATCGGTAAATTTCTTCAAGGCTACTTAAAAGTTTTGTAAACCTGCTTTACGTAATAGCTGGAGAGAAAAAGCATGTAATCGACTCATAATATAGGCTTGATTTTTCGCTTTCATTCCCTGTCTTAAGGTTTATTATTTTACCATTTATGATAATAGCGGAAATTTAATAAGTGAATGTTTATAATAGCAAAATACTTCAATCTTTATACAAAAGTAAAACGGTATGGGTCTTGAAGATAAATAACAAGCCTTAGAGCAACTAGGTGCGTTGATGAAAAATTGTGTATCATGTCAAACAGCCTTTAAATTTAAGACTGATAAATAATGATTAAGAGCCTCTTATGAAAAAATTCTTCCAAAGCTTTATTTTTCTACCGTTGATTATTGCTGCTGCGGTTGCTTTTGTAGTCATACAAGTGAAGTCTAAAGCACCTGTTGAACATATTGAGAAGACTTACCCTGTTAAGGCGGTTGAGGTGATTACGGTAAAAAAATTGCCTTTTCGTGCCAGAGCAATGGCATTTGGAAATGTAGAACCGAGGAGGATGCTAAAGGCTAAAGCGGAGGTGAGTGGTAAAATTAGTTATATCCACCCTGATCTTAAAAAGGGTGGCAGTATTAAAAAAGGAACGGTGGTATTACGCATTGAACCAACTAGCTTTAAATTATCATTAAAGCAAAATAAAGCAGGATTAGCAGGAAGTCGCTCCTCCTTAGCGCAATTAGAAACCGAAGAGAAAAATACCCAACGTGCATTGACTCTTGCGCAGAAGAATCTAAATGTAGGGATTAAAGAGTTTAACCGCATTAAAACGATCTGGGATAAACGCTTGATTGCTCGCTCAACATTGGACAAAGAAGAGCAAAAAGTGCTGTCATTGCGGCAACAAGTTCAAGATATTAAAGGGAAATTAGCCAGTTATAAAAGCCGTAAAGCAAGCACGCGGGCGCAGATTAATCAATCCAGATCACAGGTGAATCAAAGCAAGGATACATTAGGTAAAACAGCGGTGAAAATGCCGTTTGATGCGCGTATTGGTGTAGTTTCTATCGAAAAAGGAGAGTTTACCCCCGCTGGTGGACTGTTATTTGAAGCATTAGGATTGCAAGCTATTGAGATTACAGCACAACTGCCGAGTCGCCAATTTCGTCCTTTAATTATGGGATTAGGAGGTGCTAATAAGGCGACTCTTAATTTAAGAAATCCTCAAGCCTTGCAAGGGGTATTATCAAAAATGCATCTTGAAGCACGGGTGCGTTTGGTCGGTGATTTAAGTGATTCAAGCCTTTGGAAAGGTCAACTCGTGCGTTTGAGTGAATCCATTGACCCTGTGCGCGATACCATTGGATTGATTATTGAAGTGGATCAACCCTATGAAGGTATTATTCCAGGGGAACGCCCACCGTTATTAAAAGGGATGTACACCTCCGTAGAGCTATTTGCGCCTGCTCAAGCACGTTTTATCTTACCGCGTAAAGCACTGCATCAAGGACGTGTTTATATTGCAACAAGCGATAATAAATTAGCGATTCGAGCCGTTAAGCCTCTCTTTTTACAAGGCAATCTAGTGGTGCTTTCTAATCAGAATACAGGCATTAAAGAAGGTGAGAAAATCATTATTAGTGATGTGATTCCTGTTATTGAAGGGATGCCCTTAAAGCCTATTGCAAACAAAGAATACCAACAAGCACTCGCACTTAAAGCCTTGGGAAAAAAAGCTTTGGGAAAAAATATTTCAACCCAAAACAGTGCATTGGGTGAGAAAGAATGATTCACTATTTTATTAAGCATCCAACCGCTGGCAATATTTTCATGATGGCAATTATTGCCATTGGTCTTGCCTCTTTAACGCATTTAAATAAAGAATCTTTCCCACTACTTAAACCGAGTAAAGTCCAGTTGACAATGGCCTATCCTGGAGCAAGTCCTGCGGATGTTGAGGATGCTTTATGTAATCGTCTTGAGGATGCAACCGATGGCATTAGTTTTTTAAAAGAACAGATTTGTGATGCACGCGATAATATGGCGATTTTCACTTTGGAAATGCAAGAAGCAGGTGATATTGATACCTTTTATAACGATATCAAGGCGGCGATTGATGGTATTTCTGATTTTCCTGCCGAAACAGAAGACCCTGTTATTAAACAATTAGGTCGTATCAGTCCCGTTGCCAATATTGCTGTGACCTCTAGTCATTTGACCTCAGCCGAATTAAAGGCTCTCACTGAAAGCTACCGCGATAAATTATTAGCCACGCCCAATATACCCATTGTGACGGTGAGTGGTTTTTCGACCCATCAGTTGCAAGTATTAATTCATCCTGATGTGCAACTTAAATACCAACTTAGCATACAAGATATTGCCAATTTGATTGCCGCGCAGGCGATTGAACTCCCTGCGGGAATCGTCGAAGGCAGTGAAACATCGCGTCAAATTCGTTTTGATAATGTACGCAAAACAGCCGAAGAATTAGCGGATTTAGTGATTCTAAATCCTCCTAATGGCGCTGAAATAAAACTCGGTGATATTGCCCGTATCGAAGATAAATTTGAAAAGCCTGAGCAACGTATTGAATTAGATGGGATTCCAGCAGGTCTATTAAAAGTCAGTAAAAACACCACAGACGACACCTTAGAAGTCTTTGATGCCATTTTACAATTTATAAAAACAGAAAATCATATTCTCCCCCAAGGAACACGATTAACCATTACGCAAGACGGTGCATCGCTGGTGCGTGACCGTTTAAATCTGCTCTTAAAAAATGGTTGGCAAGGACTATTACTGGCAGCTTTTGCCCTATTTTTATTCTTTAATTGGCGCTATACCTTATGGGTTGCCCTCGGTTTACCTGTCTCCTTTTTAGGGGGCTTGGCGATGATGGTCTTGTTTGGTGTCACCATTAATATGATTTCTATGATTGCCTTGTTGATGGCAATTGGCATTTTAATGGATGATGCGATTGTGATCTCAGAAAGTATCGCCCACGAATATAATAAAGGTAAATCGCCACAACAAGCGGCTATTGATGGCACGCAACGCGTATTAGCAGGTGTATTTGCCTCCTTTTTAACCTCTGCTTTTCTATTTGGTAGTTTATTAATGATGAAAGGGGATATGGGGCAAATTTTAGGAGTCTTGCCCGTGGTTCTACTGTCGGTCTTAACGATTAGCTTATTGGAAGCTTTTTTAGTGTTACCAAATCATCTAATGCACTCCTTGCAAAAGGTGCATCATAAAAAACTACCTTTTTTGCGTCAAAAATTTGAAAGAGGGTTTAACTATTTGCGACAA
>JALVEA010000320.1 GCA_027008665.1 Thiotrichaceae bacterium
ATGTGTTTGATAGCAATTCAGTTTAGAATGCACTGTTTTTTACAACCTGGTAAAATCTAACGCTCACATAATTTGAAACTAACACAGGGCTACTTTTGCGGTAAAATGAAGCGATAGCGGAATGACCGCAAAAGTAGCCCTGTGTTAGTTGTCAAATTAATGTGCTTGTTAGCTTTTTTGCTTGCTCTTATCTATATAAGACCACTTATTTATCGAGCAAACTACCAAAAAATTTGCCTAAATAAAACAAGTTTACTCTTTTACCCACTCTCCTATTTTATTACATTTTTATGAGTCCACTCTTTTTCAAAATCTCATATTTCAGAGCTAGAACTGATTTTAATTATAGGCTTATGAGTTATTGTTTTGGTTCACACAATCCTTAGCGAACTTGATCAACGATAAAAGCTATTAAATACATAAAGTTACACATACACTTAAAAACTAAATAGAAAAACTTAGCTACCAGTCTTTGCAAATAATAACCTTGGTTTTAAGTTTACAACCTTCTTACCAGATTCTTTTTCTTTTTTTCTTAATGAGTCACATATTCTACTCAGATCATACCCATATTTTTCAGTATGCTCTCTTCTATATTTTCTAATTTCTTCAACAATTGGATCTTCAATCATAATACTGCTCCTAATTCTTCAGGCGAACAAAGCTCTGGTGCAATGTATCCAAGCTCTTCTATAGTTCTGTTAATTTGAGTTTTCTTTTCAGCATTATTTATATGTTTAAAATTCCATGTTAATAGGAAATGCACGCCATGTGCTGTTGCAATACCAATGTGCAAGGCATCTTCTTCACTATTTTCTGGAACTGCACCTGTTGAAATAAGAAACTTTGCTATTTCTTCAGCATTAGTTGAAATGCTTAAATTCTCTATTTTATTAATTACATCAATTCTTTTCTGTGCAGCTTCAGGATTTCCACGCGAAATTTCTTCTTCCACTAATGCCGAAACAAAACAATCAAACCTTCCTCTATCATTTTTCCACCACTCTTCTGTTATAGCTTGTCGAGCTGATTTAACTAAATCGTTGCTAGGTCTAGCTGTTAGATAACTAATAACAGAAGACTCAATATATACTAATGGTTTCATGTATACGATTATACATTATAATTATTTACTTGTAAGTTATTATATTATAGGTAAAATTAAAATCAGACTCAATTATTTAAATAAAATCAACTTACTATTCTGATTCATGAGTCTCAGTGATGAATTAGTTTTGAAGTTGGTATTTGCAAAAATGGATAGAATTCAAACTTAGCACTTAGTCTATTTTTCATGTTTTTTATAAGCTAACGCCTTGCTAAATTGCAGTTAACACAGCACACTTTTTGTGCGAAAATGAGCGGAGCGAACGCACAAAAAGTGGGATGTGTTAACTGTCAATTTGAGCAATTTGTTAGCTTTTTGTTTTCAGCACGAGCTTTTACAAGTCTTAAATTTACTAATACTCATCTCTCATCTTTTTAAATGTCTTTCATTTTTTATATCTAAAATAGTCCTTGTAATTCAAGCACTCTTATAGAAGCCTCTTTTAGTGTCATATCATATAATTCTAGTGAATCCCTTTCTTCAATAACAATATTAAAGGCTTCCTCAATTGCCACAAATGGCGCTGTACCTTCAATAATATCGGGAGGGTTGTTTGTTGACCACATTAAGCAAATTTGTTCTGAATCATGCGAATTTTCAGGATGATCCTTTCGATATTTATCGTATATTTCATGCAGGATTTTATATCTATCTTCTAGCTCTTGCATAATTATTATTCAGTTCCCTTGAGAATTCTTTTTGCCGTTTTCTTTCTTGCTTTCTCTTTAATTCTATTTTCGATAGAACTAATATTATCTGGTGCATCCTTTCCATAATGTTTGAAATAAAGTTTTTCAATATAATCTGGCAACGGTAGTTTCCATGACTGTTGCTCTATATTTTCTAAACTCCCAAATTTTCGTGGATTTAAACCAAGTTCTCTAGCCATCTGTATTTGTGCGTGGGATAAGCGGTATTTCTTTCTGGCTGCAATCCAAGGTTTTAGTTTATTTGGTATAAATCCTTTTTTTGACATCGTGCCATATCTCCTTAAATTTCCAATATGCTACGAGCAAGCATACTACATTCTCTTAACATATTCACAGTAGGTTTGTGCTACTGGTTGGCTCTTTTTTGTTTTAATGCTTTTAATGTTGCTTAGTTACTGATACCTAACATCAATATTCATCTGCTTCTTTATAGAAGCTAACGCCAAGCTAAAGGGCTTGCCGGATTAACTGGCACAAAACCAAAATCT
>JALVEA010000321.1 GCA_027008665.1 Thiotrichaceae bacterium
CAATCTGTCAATAATAGTGGCAATTCTATTACAGGGGCTGGCATCAATGGATGGAAAATTGATAATCACAAAGCTATTTCTCCCCCAATACAACTGCATACAGGGAATAAAAATGAGCTTAATCTAAGTTGGCAATTTAAGCATATTAGTACCAATAACAATGCTTTCTTTCGTATTTATGCTATAGATAACAACGGTGGTCGTAAACTATTACTTAATCAAACAAAGGATGATATTGCACAGGTAGGAACTTATGAGCAGCTTTTCGTTGAGGATATGAATCGTTATATCGGTCCACCGATACAGATAATGTTACAAGCTAGAGGTTTAGACGTTATCATTAATGAAGTTAAATTTTAATTATGTATATTCCCTTCTCATAACTCTATTCGTACCTAAATAGCTTTAAAATACAATCATATTCTACCACTAGGAAATCAAGGATGACGACCCTAACCCGTACCGCATTCCTCACTGAAATGGCGCAGAAAATTATTTATCTTTCAGATGCAAATAATGATTTTCGTTTGAGTCAACTGAATTTAAATCGTATTGATCACAATAACGATGGTGTTTTAGATAGTCTCAGCGAGATGAAAGCTTTGTTTCGAGCCATTGATTATTATGATAGGAACGGTACTTACCGTTCATTAGATATTGGCTTACCTGACCGTCCAACCGTTTCAGGTAAGCTTGTTGCAGCGATTCGTGATATTGCTAAAGAACAACGACCAACAACGACAAGCACTTTAACCCTCCCTGTTTTTCTGCAAGAAATGTCAAGCAAACAAATAGCGCTTTCCCAGCTTAAAAATGATGCACGTTTCAATGGAGTCAATTTAAGTTCTCTCCATTCTAATCAAAACGGCATTATTTTAGGTACTAATGATTTCACCCTTCTTTTTAAAGCCATTGATTATTTTGATCGCAATGGCGATGCTCAATCTCTCAACCTTGGTAGCTCCCAAAACCCAACTAAAGCAGGTCAATTAATTACTGCACTACGCGAAATCGCAATCGACCTCACGGCAACTCCAGAACCAATCCCAACAATAGAAGTAGAATCTGAGTCTACCGCTTTGCTTGAGTTTAAAGATGCCGCACTTCGCAATAGTTTCAATAAAACCTTTCAAGGAGAAATAAAACGAGGCAACAAAGGTGATAAAGTTGTCGCTATTCAATATGCACTAGGACGTTTAGGGTATTTAGATTATGTTTGTGATGGCAATTTTGGTGGTTTAACACTAAATGCCGTTAAATCATTTCAAAGCACAACCTCATCCTTGATGGTCACAGGAACAGTTAAAGCAAAGACCTTAATAGCACTGGACAAAGCCCTTGAAAAACTCGATTTACGTGTACCTGTGATCAAATCAGATCAAGACCCAATGAGTTTCTTATCTAATTTTAGACACTTTAATCTACCCACTATCAGAGTCGATACCCGTGCTGAAAATGTCTCATGGAATAGCCCCGATGTTCAGCAAGCCTATGGTAATTTTGTCCAACATTATTGGGAGATATTAAAAGAAAACCGTATTGAAGCAGATTGTAAAACACTGGCTCTGTTCTTTATGGATCAGTTTAGAAAACATCTGGAAGAAGAAACGTTTATTCGCTTACCTCTGCCAAAATCAGCACATGGCTCTATTGGAAAACGAAAATGGACGGTGGCAACTCGCACCGATCCCAAAGGACTATTTAGACGTATTGCTGAACTATTTCTTAGTCGCCATATACGGGTTAATCGTCCCGGTTATGCAGCACTTAAAAAAATTCAAAAATTAGACCCAGAACATGCCATGCTCTATGGTATTAATCTGCGTTATCCACGCACCTCCGCCCATCAAGTCTCTCGTGCCGCCACTGTCGTTAGTGCTTGGAAGAAAGCTTATAGTAATAACGGTGATCTAAACAAACCCGAGATTCCACTGAGTAAACTAAAACCCGGTTATCTAATTTTTATTGACCACACAGGGAATGGTAGCTATGACCACACCGTTAATGTAATAAAAATCAAAAAAGATAATGCCAACCGTGTACGCCAACTCACCCTTGCTATTGGCTCCTACGACGATGTGCGTGATAGCCTTGCTTCGACGGTTGTCAATAGTCTTAGCATTCTGAATCAATACTGCGAAGAAGTGACGATTGATTTTGATGAAAATGAACGAGTTACTCGCTCCGAAGTCACCTACTCCTCAGAACCGAAATACATTGTAAAAACACGTTACAGCGCAAAAACTTCCATTATGGAGAGAAAGAGAGGCGGAAAATTAAAAATCTCTCGATGGGGTTATTAATA
>JALVEA010000322.1 GCA_027008665.1 Thiotrichaceae bacterium
GCGTGCTGTATGCGGGGCGACACTAAATAATCGACCTGGAATATGTATCTGCTGTTTTAAGGTGCCAGCGCAGGGCATATGGATACGATGATAATCTTTGGGAGATAGGTAAATGGTTGCAAATTGCCCTTGATTAAATTGACTGGCAACTACCTCATTCCCGCCAAGTAATGCCTGCGCGGTATAGCGGTGTCCTTTAGCTTGAAATATTTCTCCCTGTTGAATAGATCCAATTTGACTAATGCAACCATCAACAGGGCTGACTAAATCGCTATTAGCAATTGGTCTTAGCTCGGGTTTGATTGGACGGGTAAAAAATTCATTAAAGGTTTTATAACTTGCAGGATCAGGATTAACTGCTTGTTGAAGCTCAACAGAAAATACTTTACTAAATTTTACAATAGCTTGGGGAACGTAAGAAGATTCTATACGGGTTAATTTGTAGATAAGGCGTGAAATTAAATGATGTGGTAATGGGTAAAGAGACCATGATTTAATATAATCAGTTAATGAAGCAAGCATTTTTTATGTTTCCAGAATCGTAAAAATAGAGGATGATACTGGACAGTCATTTTAAACACTATAGACTTTCCTTTATGATACTTGATATTAAAAATTTAAAAACCGTTAAAGACTTTATTCGCTGGGGTGCAAGCCGTTTTAGCGAAGCTAATCTTACTTTTGGACATGGAATGTCTTCTGCGCTTGATGAAGCCGTTTATTTGGTGCTAAATGCCTTACATTTACCCGTTGACACACCCAATACTTATTGGGATGGGCGTTTAACCCCGACAGAAATCGAAACGGTACAAACCTTATTACTTAGACGTATTAATGAGCGCAAACCAGCGGCTTATCTAACCAATGAAGGCTGGTTTGCAGGCTTGTCTTTTTTTGTTGATGAACGTGTTTTAGTACCTCGTTCACCCATTGCAGAACTTGTTGAAACACAATTTTCCCCTTGGGTCGAACCTGAAGCTGTCGAATCTATTCTTGATTTATGTACGGGGAGTGGCTGTATTGGCATTGCCTGTGCTTATGCTTTTGTAAATGCAAAAGTTGATTTAGCTGATATTTCTCAAGATGCCATTGATGTCGCTACGCTAAATATTCAGCGTCATGATGCACAGCAACAGGTACAAGCAATATGTTCTGATCTATTTAGTCATTTAGATAAAAAAAAATACGATATAATAGTGAGCAATCCACCTTATGTTGATGTCGAAGATATGTCCGCATTAACGGATGAGTTTTTGCATGAGCCAGAATTAGCTTTAAGTTCTGGTGAAGATGGACTAGATTTAACCCTAAAAATACTTTACCAAGCGGCTGATTATTTAACAGATAATGGTATTTTAGTGGTTGAAGTGGGTAATAGTCAGTATGCATTAATGCAACGATTCCCTAATGTACCGTTTCATTGGTTGGAATTTGAGCGTGGCGGTGATGGAGTGTTCTTGCTTGACAAGCATCAATTGGAAATATTTTTTCAAAAATATTCAGGGGAAGGAGGAAGTGATGACGGATAAAAAGGTAAATATGTTTTCCGCAGAGGAAAAAAAGGGGCTAGGTAGTGAATATCACACATTATTTGTTGAAAACATAGCAGAAGAAAGAATTGCTGTAGGAGATGCTCCCCTTCAATATTTGATTGTACCTTCACATAAGTTATTCAGAGTGTTTATTTCAGCCTTTTCCGAAAACAAAAAAGGTTTGCATGCTATTTTTAATGAGTTAAGAAAAGCAGGTGCTTATGATCGTCTCGAATTGCGCATTAATTCCGATGGCGGTTCGGTCATAGAAGGTCAACAATTTTTTAATGTAATTCTTGAAAAATTTGGTGATAACACCACTACCTTTTTAGATAATCACGGTTACAGCATGGGTGCTTTACTGTTTTGTATGGGGCGACAAAGAGTTATTTACCCCTATTCAGAGTTAATGTTTCATAATTATACTCACGGTGTTTGGGGAAAAGGTGAAAATGTAAAAAGCCAAGTAAAACACACAGCACGTAGTTTGACCGCTTTTTTTCAAGATCTAACCGTCAACCAAAACTTCTTAACTAAAAAAGAGTTTAAGAAAATGCTACTTGGCAAAGATTTTTGGATGGATTGTGAAGAAATGTGCCGACGCGGTATTGCAACTCACGTTGTTATCTGGGGTGAAACCATCACTGCAAAAGAATATCTTAAAATGCTAAAAAAAGATAAAAAAGGAAAGGAAAAAGAACAGAAAAAAAAGCAAAAGAAGTTGAAGGTGAAAAAGAATAAAAAGAATAAAAAGCCAAAAAAG
>JALVEA010000323.1 GCA_027008665.1 Thiotrichaceae bacterium
AATACCGAGTTCCTTACCACGTTGAATTTGAATTTTTACTAATACAAGTTGCTCAAGTGCACGTTGAATTAATGTTTTATCTGCACTATCAGGAGAAGCTACTTTAAGTCGTTTAGCCTGTTGTAGCACGCTACTTAACATCACAACATCATTGTTGACGATAGCCGCAATACGATCTAGTGATTGTTCAGCAGCATTTGTCGATTGACTGATAAATAATAATGTACTGATAAATAATGAAAAAACGGCTATTTTAAAAGAGAAAAAAGATTTTATTGTTAAGAAAATCATCGAGGTTGTATTCAAATCCTTATTTTTCATATCCATATATTTTGTCTTCAAGGAAACTATTTGCTTTATTTCCAAGATTGCCCAATCCCTTTAGCTCAAATTGAAGGAAAACAGCATCATCATAGTTGTTGTTATCCGAGGTTAGATATTTTCTGCCAACAAAACGTGCTTTCCAGCAACAGTTTTGATATTCGATACCTGCTAGTGTCTCCAAATTTCGATCATTCTTCAAGTCATGATCAACACGTCCTACAATCGACCACGATTTATCGACGGGAGTAGCAAACGAGGCACTTGCCTGTTCTAGTTCATCACCAAGACTACGATAAGATAAATTGACAATTCTGTTTTTATCATCTTTATAGTTGAATTGCGTTTCCGTTGCCGTCCATTGTTGTGTTTTAGGATCCCAAAATGTTGAGGTAGAAAAGTGAATACGGTCATTGAGATTCGCACCGAGTTCAAACGCAAATTCAGATTCGGCGTGTGTTTGTACTGTCTCACCAGGTAGCGTCACTTTTCTATCTTCAAAATAAAAAATTTGACCTATGCTGGCTTGAAAAAGTTCTTTGCCCGTTTTTCTATTTTGTATGCGTGAAGTGAGGGCAAAGGTTAGGTTATTACTATCTCCAATTCGGTCTTTACCTGTGTAGCGATTTTCAGAAAAAAGTTGAGTGCTAGTAGAAAAATCTGTTTTAGCGGTATCAAAAATGGGAAGATGGTCTTGAGACCTAAACGGGGTATAGGTATAAAATAAACGCGGCTCTAGTGTTTGTGTTAGCTTAGTATCGCCTAAAGGACGATCAAAAAATAGTCCTGCATCAAAACTAAAAGTTGGTAAAGTGCGGCTGTGAATATTACCCTCAGGATTATTTTTCAAATTGTAATAGGTATGACGTAAGCCAATCGATGGTTTAAAATACCAAGCGACATCACCAAATTTTTTACTGGCTTTTAAACTCACATCAAAGCGCATTCCTGTTGGTGCATTATTTTTTTCAAAATAGCTTAATTCAGAATCTAATGAGAGTTTAATCTTATTCGCTCCTATTTTAGGGGTATAACGAAGTTTTAACTCAGGTAGTTTTGAATAGGAGGAGTCAGTTGCATCAAGGGTTTGATAATCAATTGATGCGGCGCTAAAATGCCAATTCTTCCCCACTTTAACCACTTCAATACGACGTTCTAAGGCGGATGTGCCAGTACTTGAAAGGGATTTTCCAAAATCATTAAAGTATTTTTTATCTGATACACCTTCGGATTTAATATTAAGACGAACAGAGTCAGAAAGCCTAGAACTGTGGTTAATTTTAAAATAATCGCGTTGCTTATTATTAGATGCTTTATCCCTTGGTAATATTTCATACTCCCAGATGCCTTGATGCTGTTGGCTCAAATAACGGAACTCAGCATCAATTTTCAAGCCTCGCTTACTAAGATAAGAAGGGGTCAATGTTGCATCGTAATTAGGGGCTAAATTAAAATAATAAGGACTTGAAATAGCCAAACCTGATTGTTCCGAGACTTGAAAAGAAGGCGAAAGCAGACCTGATTTGCGTTGGTTATTAAGTGAAAAGCTGAGCCAAGGCAAATAAAAAATAGGGGTATTGCCCACTTTAAAAGTAACATTTTTAGCTGTTCCACGTTCCTTTTCTTGATTTAACTTAATATTATCCGCTTCAATATGCCAGCTATTGATTGAAGGAGGACAGGTGGTATAGGTTGCAGCTTGTAATTCAAGTTGGACGCCATTGCTTTGAATGATTTTTTTACTGCGCCCATTGGTAGTGGATTTTTTTAATTGATAACGAACATTATTTAATTCTCCTGTTTGAGAATCAAGCTGGTAATTGATCGCATCACTTTCAAGGCGTACTTTTTTTGTTGATAAAGTGACATTACCATTGGCAATGACCGTATTATTTGTACCATTAATACTCGCTTTTTGTGCATTTAAACTGAGATCATTTTGCTGAATAATAATATTACCCACTAAACTAGAG
>JALVEA010000324.1 GCA_027008665.1 Thiotrichaceae bacterium
TTTGGAATCGGTGGCTTTATTCCCGTTTAATGAGGCTAAAGCACTTGATTCCTAATTTATTACAAAATTTTAGTTTTTAGGTTTTAGATTTTCTAATTTATTATTTTTTAATATATATTTACGCATGTCTTTTAGTTGAGCTTCGACATAGCCGCCAAATAGACTGGGGGTGTTGTAGCCAATGAGTTTTAAGGCGGCTTCATTGCCTTTATAGTCTAAAAATAATAGTGTGGGTGTTAGACGACCGTCGTAACGGTCGGAGATGACTTCAGGGTCGATTTTTTTGCCTGAGAAATCAATAATCGGTACGCCTGAATCAATTTGTAATTTTCTAATAAAAATTTCTTTGTCATATTCTCCGCTAATAACGGATGGGTAGAGGTAATCTTTTTCTAATGCGGCACAAAAGGAGCAACCTTCTGCATGTAGCATTAACATTAATCCTTTGTTTTGCTGTTTCATTTTCTTTGCTAATTGGGCAAAGTTTTTCTCTTCAATCACTCCTTTTGCATCGCTTGCGATGGTATTGATTGCTAATAAATTTCCTAACAGAATAAAAAGTAATAAAAATTTGGATAGTGTTCTCGTCATTATAATTTTCTCTTTAGAATTATGAAAAATAGTTTAAATTGCTTAGTATTTATGAAGTTCACCTAGCTACTGAACTTTATTTGACGTAAAGTTCAGTCTTTTGTTCCCTATCAATAGAAATAGCTTATGTCAAATATAATCAGAATTGCAACCCGTAAAAGCCCCCTTGCACTCTGGCAAGCAGAGGAAGTTAAGCGTCAATTACTTAAATTTCATCCTGATCTTGAAGTTGAGTTGATTACTATGATGACCAAGGGCGATATTATACTGGATACGCCATTGGCAAAAATAGGCGGTAAAGGACTGTTTGTAAAAGAGCTTGAAGTGGGAATGTTGGAAGGCAAGGCGGATATTGCCGTACATTCAATGAAAGATGTGCCGATGGTATTGCCAGAGGGTTTGCATCTCCCTGTTGTTCTTGAGCGTCATGATCCATTGGATGCTTTTGTGTCTAATCAATATACTTCTTTGGATGATTTGCCACAGAATGCAAAAGTGGGTACATCGAGTTTGCGTCGTCAAACCCAGCTTAGGCAATATCGCCCTGATTTAGAGATCCTGAGTTTACGCGGTAATGTTAATTCTCGTTTAGCAAAATTAGATAATGGTGATTATGATGCTATTATTTTGGCCTCTGCTGGTCTTAAGCGTTTAGGTTTTGATCATCGTATTACACAACGCATCCCTGCCGAACAAAGTTTACCTGCGATTGGTCAGGGTGCGATTGGTATTGAATGCCGTGATAATGATGTGCGTGTTAATGTTTTATTAGCCCCTTTAAATCATACAGAAACAAGTATTCGGGTAACTGCTGAAAGAGCTTTTAATACTCGTTTGCAAGGAGGGTGCCAAGTGCCTATTGCGGGCTATTCTGAATTACAAGGTGATCAAATTTATCTACGTGGTTTGGTGGGATACCCTGATGGTTCTGCTATTTTCCGTGCTGAAAAAACCGCTCCTATTGCAGAGGCTGAAACACTGGGCATTGCCGTTGCCGAAGATTTAATAGCACAGGGCGCTGATAAAGTTTTAGCTTCTATTGGTATCGATGTTTAAGCCACTACAAAACCGCTGGATTACTATTACTCGCCCCGCTCATCAAGCAAAGAAGTTAATAAAAACGCTGGAGGTAGAGGGGGCTAATCCTATTGCCTTTCCTTTATTGGAGATTATCAAGCCAAAATCTCCTGCATTGATTAAGCGACAGCTTGAAAGCCTAAAAAGCTATGATATTGCTATTTTTATTAGCCCAAATGCGGTTGAAAGTGCGTTGAATTTTACTGATAAAACAGCATTAAACGCACTTAAAATAGCCGCTGTTGGTAAAAAAACAGCATTAAGTTTGCATAAGCGCGGGATGGTGGTTGATTATTTTCCTAATAAAATTTTCAATAGCGAAGCTTTATTAGCACTCGATGAACTGCAACAGGTGCAAAATAAACGGATTATTATCTTCCGCGGAGAAGGAGGGCGCGATCTATTGCGTCATACTTTACAACAAAGAGGCGCAAAAGTTACTTATATTGATGTCTATGCTAGGGCTTGCCCTGCTAATGATCTTGAATTGTTAAAACAACATTATCTTGCACATCAACTTGATATAATTGTTCTAACCAGTGGCGAAAGCCTCTTTCATCTACTACGTTTAACCGGTGGTGATCAATGGCTCAATCAAATCCCCTTATTAGTAGGCAGTGAAC
>JALVEA010000325.1 GCA_027008665.1 Thiotrichaceae bacterium
GCCAATATTTCATAGCGTGTGGAGTAGTTTTTTTGCACGGATTATTAAATAAATGACGACTAAACAGACACAACATATTATCAATCGTGCCTAAAAACTTAATAACACTATGAATAGTTTTTTCTTTTTTCCTCTATTTTATACTTAAGTAATGCATAAATTGTAGAAGTATAGGGTACATCTATTTTCAACTGCTTACTTCTCGTAATCACCGCACCACAGATTGCATCGAGTTCCAACGCCTTTCCTTTTTCCATATCAACCAGCATAGAAGTTTTAATCGCATCAAAGTCACGAATCAGTTGATACATTTCTTGTGCATCATTATCTGTAAGCTCTACATTATCAGCAGTAGCGGCTCGTGCTGCTTCTTGCATCAAACCAAGAACAATTTTCCCAAAATGAGGATGATGACTGAGTGTTTTGGTATCCAGCCCTGTTAACGCGGAAAGGGGATTTACACCATTATTAATAACTAATTTACGCCAGAGTTCACGTTTAATATCAAGGACTAATTGAGTAGGTATATCAGCCTTATTAAAGGCGGTTTCAACTTGCTTTAGATGCTTATGATAAACGTTATTTGCAACAGTTTCATAACTTGGCCATGCCCCCATTATTATTTGTGCCAAACCTGTTGCTTCAATTTGACCTGGCGATGTTATGTGCCCACCAATACGTACAGCTAGCCCACCAACAATACAATTTTCACCTAATGCATCTGCAAGCACACGTTCATTATCAATACCATTTTGCAAAGAAAGTATAAGCGTTTTTTGTTTGTTCAAGTCAAACCAGTTCTTAAGTATTTTCGCAATACTTTTAGTTGATGTGGCTTTCGTACAAAGAAGGATTAAGTCATACTCTGTTGGCTTTGCCTGTTTTATTAAGTCTTCTAATGTACAAGCACTTACCTCCCCTTGATAGGAATATTCCGGATGAATAAGTGTTAAGCCTGATTGTTGCAAAGCATTTAAGTGCTCACCACGTGCAACCAATTTAACCTGGTGACCCTGATCCTGTAACCGAGCACCGTAATAACAACCGATCCCTCCTGCACCAATAATGGCTATCGATAGTTTTTTTGATTTATCCAATTACTAAATCCTAATAATTATCGAATCAGAAGAAACGATCGAAGTGTACCTGCTCAAAAGGGACTTGATAATCAATCATTACCAAACGCTGGACTGCCTCAGTCATAGGTGGAGGGCCACAGAAATAATATTCATAATCAGGCATAGTTTTACCCAGCTTCTTTTCTACCAGTTCATGAATAAAACAGCAGGGTCCATTCCAATTATCTGCTTTTGCAAGTTTTTCATCTGACACAGCATCATAACAAACAAGCTCTATATTCAATGGATTTAACTCCTCGGTAAGTTGAGGTGTGCATATATCTTGAGGACCTCGACCACCATAAAATAAATAGACTTTCCTCCCTGCAAAAACATCATTCATGGTAATGCTACGCGCGATAGATACCACGGGAGATAAGCCAGATCCTCCAGCAATTAATACTATATCCCGATCATTATCTTCTCGTAGGTAAGCATTTCCAAAAGGCGTATCTATGAACAGTTCATCACCTGCTTGCAACTCATTGAAAAGATAATGAGTTGCTTTTCCATCTGGCATCTTTTTAATAATAAATTGCCAATAACCAGCTTCATTAGCGATGTTGGACATCGAATAAGCACGATCACCTTTGATATTGGGCAGGGTAAACATAGCAAACTGCCCAGCTAAAAACTTTGCTGGCTGATCTGCCTGGAATCGAAACTCTGCCATATCATTAGTCAGTTGTATTTTACCTTTGTAGGTTACACTGATTCGTTTAGGTACATTGGGAACAATTTCAGCATTTATCTGAGCTTTGATTATACAATCTGTTTTAGGAATACATTGACAGGCAAGTTTTTTACCTTTGCGTAGATCTCGTCGACTTAAGCCAGGCGCATCTGGCCATAATTCTTCCACTTCCCCTTCAACTAATTCAAATTTACAGCTACCACACCCTCCTGAATTACATTCATATGGCATAGAAACACTATTACGTAATGCACCACGCAATATAGAATCATCACTTGCACATTGAAATGCAGTATTTGTTTGTTCAACAGTGATTTTTAGATTTTCTTGTGGCATACCGTTTCTTACAGTTAATTTATTAATCAAAAAAAATCAAAAAATAGCCGAAAAATTTTAAAATAAACTTTTCGGCTAAATAGATAATCAAGTCATGAATTACTATTTGTGGCTGAGTGGTTGATGGTCTTTA
>JALVEA010000326.1 GCA_027008665.1 Thiotrichaceae bacterium
TTCCTAAATCAGGTTGTTTTATAATTAGCGCCATCGGTACAGCAACCAGTATAGCGGCAACAAGAATATCTATAAAACGTGGAGGCAGTGTTTTATGTGAAAAATAACTAGCCACCATCATAGGTACTGCAAGCTTCATAATTTCCGCAGGTTGAAAACGAAAGCTTCCTAGTTCTAGCCAACGTTGTGCCCCTTTTCCCATCGTTCCTTGAATAATCACTAATACCAATAAGATCACGCCAATAATATAAATCCAGACAGAGATTCTACTAAGGAGACTACTCGGTAATTGTGCTGCAAATAACATAATACCCGCTGACAAACCTAAATGAATCACATGACGTGTAATAATAAACATATTTTCACCACTCACATAATCAGCACCACTTGCACTGTATAAGGTTAGCCCCCCTAGTGATAATAAAATAGCTAACGCCGTAAACAGGACTAAGTCAATCCGTGAAAGTAGTCGAAAAATAGCACCTAAGAGCCCGCCTGATCTATTCATTTATCTATCCCTGTTTCTTTTTTTTGTATTCTTGCTGTGTTTTTTTGACTTTTTTCTTCTTTTTTTATGTTTTTTCTTAATATTTCTCTTATTAGCTTTTTTATGTAATATGCCATTCTTTGTTCCTACCCCCGCTTTTTTTTCTTCCTTCTTGGGTTCTGGCAAGAAATAACTATCTAGTAATTTTCGTGCTAAGGGAGCGGCTACTTTACTACCTCCACCTGCATTTTCGACAATAACCGCTAACGCTATCACTGGTTTATTGGCAGGTGCAAAAGCAACAAAAAGAGAATGATCATGTAATTTTTTTGCTAATCGAGAGGCTTTGTAGGTTTTGTTTTGTGCCACACTAAAAACTTGAGCTGTTCCTGTTTTCCCCCCAAATTTATATTTTGCCCCTCTACCTGCACGTCCTGCTGTTCCTCCTGGACCGTGTACAACATGAACCATTGCCTTAATAATCTCATCCCAATAGGAGGTATGCTTTACCTTTATGGAGGGTAATTGTTGTGCTGATACTAATTTTTCAGGCAAATTACGTGATACTCGCACTCCACGTAACACATGTGGGCGCATTCTCATTCCTTTCATTGCAACGGTACCCACAGCATGTGCTAACTGTAGCGGGGTTGCTGTCCAATAGCCCTGACCAATGCCAATATTCACTGTATCACCTGGATACCAATTCTGACCAAAACGTTTTTTCTTCCATGCGGTAGAGGGCATAATACCCGATCTCTCATGGGGTAAATCAATGCCCGTTTTGCTTCCAAAGCCAAAGCGTTTCAATGACTTGGAAAAACGTTTAATACCCATTCGATAAGCAAGATCATAAAAATAAACGTCACAAGACTGGAAAATCCCACGTTGTAAACTAACATGCCCATGCCCCCCTCTTTTCCATTTCCAGCAACGATAACGGTGTCGAACCCCTGGTATTTGAAAAAAACCACGTCCAAAAACAGAGCGAGAGGGTGTCACTATCCCTTCGTCTAAACCTGCTAATCCTACCATTGGCTTAATAGTGGAACCGGGTGGATAGCTTCCTTGCAAAGCCCGATTATACAAAGGTCGATTAGGATTATTTCTTAGGGCATTATAATTTTTATAAGAAATGCCATTAACAAATAGATTAGGATTAAACATAGGCACCGATGCCATTGCTAACACCTCACCATTACGAGGGTCAAGAGCTACTATAGCCCCATTACTGTCTCGTTCCTCTAATAACTCCTCTGCTCTTAACTGTAATTTTAGATCGATACTTAAAAATAAGTCCTCACCGGCAATAGGTGGCTTACTTTCAAAAACACGTTGTGGTTTACCATGTGCATCGACTTCTACTACTTTATAACCTGATTTACCATGCAAACGTGTTTCGTAAAATTTTTCAATACCTGATTTACCAATATGAGTGGATCCTTTGTATTCTTTTTTGCCTTCTTTGCCTAGTTTTTTTAGGTCTCGTTTATCAATTCTGCCAACATAACCAATCAAATGTCCTGCTGTTTCTCCTAGAGGGTAAGTACGTTCCATACGGACATTGATTTCAAAACCAGGAAAGCGAGAACGGTGTACTGAAAAAATAGCAATTTCTGCTTCTGTTAAACTAGGACGCAGTACAACAGGCACAAAACGTGAATTAACGCGTAGCTTCTGTTTAAACTTCTTAATCGCTTGTGGCCCCATGGGAATGAGCTTATTAAGACGTATCAACTCACCTTCTAAATCAGGTACCTTATCTTTTGTTACCTCTAACACATATTCGATATGATTATCTGCTAATAACAATCCATTGCGATCATAAATTTGTCCACGAACGGGGGGGATAGGAATGCGTTTTTGATAATTTTCTTGAGATAATTTGGTATAATGTTCGTAATTATTAATTTGCAAAAAGACAAGCCGTACTACCACTAAGAATAACGCCAAAAATACTAATAGTCCTGCTACTAGCGAGCGTGAGCGAAATAATTTCAACTCCTCTCTTTCATTTTTGACAGTTTGTTTATACGACATTAAATTCTATGGGGGCTCAGTCAGGGAAATATAATTTTGATGCAACATTATACCCCAAAGAAAATAAATAATGGATTTCTAATACGTTAAATAGTGTAATAAATTTAGTTTTTATTTGATATTATTTGTCTATGGCAGAGTCAGTCAGATTTCAAATAACAAATCTATCTCTGTTAAAGAGCGTAAATTAAGTGCTCTAAGCAAGAACGTAATTTTTTAAACATTTTAAGAATTTTTTACTATTATGAGCTCATTGCGTGATCAATTATTGAAAGCAGGACTTGTTACTAAAGAACAAGTTCAAAAGGCTGAAACTAAGCCGCAGCTTAAAAGAAGAAATAAAAACACCAGTCATAAAATCAATCCTTCACAGAAAAAACAAATAAGGAAAGCCAAGCCCAAAAGAGAACTTTCAGATCTGGAGAAATTTTATCAACAACGCTCAAATGTAGAAAATAAAGAACGTCAACAAGAAAAAAAAGCAAAAGAAGAGCAAGCTAGACTTAAAAAAGAACGGAATGTAAAAATAAGCCGATTAATTAATGAAAACATGCTTGCTATTGATGATCCGAGTGAGCGTTATAATTTTGTTATTGGCACAGCAGTGAAATATATTTATGTAAGCACAGAGCAACTAGATGAATTAGCAGATGGAAAATTAGCGCTAACCTTTCTAAAAGGTAAGTGTCGTATTATTTCTTCTGATATTGCAAAAGAAATCAGAGAAATAGATCCTAAACGGCTGATTGTCCAACAACAACCAGAACAAAAAAGCAAATAAACCCCATACTAACATTTAGTCTCTTGACTTTAGCTCTTAAAAAATATGCACATTCCTAAATAATAAAAATGAAAATCAAAAATGCATAAACTTATCTTCCTTTTATCACTGCTACTATTATTTTCCTGTAGTTCTAGCACCACAAAACAAACAATTAATAATCGCTTTGCTAAGGCTGTTCCAACAGCATTTCAAGGGACTTTAAACGCTCATAATACAGTACGCACAGCACTTGGGTTAAAACCATTACGCTGGTCTAATAAATTAGCCGTATACGCCCAGCAATGGGCTAATCATCAAGCAAAAACACAAAATTGTTTTATGCAACATCGTCCCCATTATGAAAGTCCCTTTAGACAAATTTATGGTGAAAACCTCTTTTGGGCAAGTCCCAAACGTTGGTCTGATGGTAAGGTGGAATTACAGCAAATTAGTATCCGTGACGTGATTAAAGCATGGGCTGATGAAGTGAATGATTATAATTACAATACTAATAGTTGTCGTACAGGTGAGCAATGTGGTCATTATACACAAATTGTTTGGCGTGAATCCCAAGCTGTGGGTTGTGCCAAAGTCGTTTGTGCTGATAAATCACAACTATGGGTCTGTAATTATAATCCTCCAGGAAATTATATTGGCGAGCGCCCCTATTAACTAAGATACTTTTTTAACCCTCTAAAATTCTGCTAAAATTGCAGAAGTCATTAATAAACAAACAAATTAGGACAAATAATGTCAAGACAAAGCTCTTTTGAATACGATGAACTGATAAAATGTGGTAACGGTGAACTTTTTGGTGAAGGCAATGCGCGTTTGCCGACCCCTAATATGTTAATGATGGATCGTATTATTGAAATTAGCGAAGAAGGAGGCGAGTTTGGCAAAGGTTATATGATTGCAGAACTCGATATCAAACCTGATCTCTGGTTTTTTGAGTGCCACTTTCCAACAGACCCCGTTATGCCAGGATGCTTAGGTTTAGATGCAATGTGGCAACTCATTGGTTTTTATCTCGGTTGGCTAGATAATCCAGGGCGTGGTCGTGCATTAGGATCAGGAGAGGTGAAATTTACAGGGCAGATTTTACCAACCGCCAAAAAAGTAACATATCGTATCGATATGACCCGCGTCATTTGCCGTCGCTTAGTCATGGGAGTCGGTAATGGAACCGTTGCGGTTGATGGTCGAGTTATCTACACTGCTAAAGACCTAAAAGTTGGCTTGTTTACTTCAACAGAAAATTTTTAATACTCTAATCAAGGTAACAAACTAAAGCTGAAATATCACCTCGTTGTGAGGAGCTAGAGTTGTGTAATGATAAAAAATGAAATTTAAAGAGGGAGTTTTTGCAATCTGGGTTAATTACTGTTTTGGAAAGAGATGATAAGAAACAAGATGATTTCGAAGGGAACGATAACGACTAGATTATTAAAAATAGAACCAATTCTGCGCGTTTATAAAGTTGTATTGGTTTCTTTGATGACTTTGTTAATTATTTTTATTTTTAATAATGAAATAGCGATTGATCCGATTAAAAACAGTCAACCGAGTTTAGCTATTATTCAGCCTAATAGTTCCTTGATAGAGAGTAATCCAAGTTATGATGAGATAATGGAGGAGCGTGAGGAGGAGCAACCTGATAATGAGGAGTTGACGGAGGAAGAGAGGATGATTCCTGATGATGAGATTGTTATTCTTCCGCCTCGTTTGCCTTCTATTGTGGATGGTACTAAAAAGGCGGTGACGCTCAGGGAGCGTTTTATTCTTGGGGCGGTGATGCAGTATGGTGTCACGACGAGTTATAATGGTGCGTATAAAAAAATCTCTTATCCGAATGGGGATGTGGATATTTCAACGGGTGTATGTACTGATGTGATTATACGTGCTTTTCGTGCGGTGGATATTGATTTACAACGGGAAATTCATCGTGATATGAAGCGTTATTTTAGAAAATATCCCAAAAAATGGGGTTTAAGAAGACCTGATAGTAATATTGATCATCGTCGTGTGCCGAATATGGAGGTTTATTTTGAACGCAAGGGTTATAAAATACCGATTGGTAAACAGGGGGATTTTTCAAATTATCTCCCTGGCGATTTGGTGGTATGGCGAATTAATAATGATCTGACGCATATTGGTATTGTGTCAGATCAAAAAGTGCCAGGGACATCGCGTTATTATATTATCCATAACCCTTTTCAAGGGGTGGAGATTAGTGATTGGTTAGGGGAATTTGAAATTATTAATCACTTTAGGGTATTTAAAGATTGAGTAGATTTTATTAACACCATTTGTCTAAATATTAGATAAAATCCCAGACTTCATCAAAGCCTTCGTCTTCATCATCGGCGTGTAGTTCTTCTACTAGTTTATAATAACAAAAAGCAAAAATACCCATCGATTCATCTATTTTGGTTAGTTGGACTTTCTCTTCACGAGAACTAAATTGTAGGCTTAGAATATCTTCTACTTTAAACATATGCCCCGGCAAAATGAGGTTAGGTTGTTTGCGTACCCCTTCAATACTTGGAAGAAATAGACCTTCAACGGGCAATTTTTGTGTGAGTTGGCGATTTTCAACTCTGTCAATACGAATCGACATCGCTTTGGGAGAGAGTAATTCTGCGCCAAAACAAAGACCTTTTTTGCCACGATAATAATCCATCCAACGGATTACTAAGATTTGCCATTGATCTGACTCATCCGCTGGGTCTTTTATTGCAACGATTTCACCGATTCGTGCCGAGGTGGGTTCTTTTTCTTGCTGACAAAGCCCATAACCACCTGTGCTACTGTCTTTTATTTTCCAAACCTGTATTTCAACATCGTGTTCTTCTTCAAGGGCTTCAACTTCTAAATCAACCCAAGGGCTAGCAACCGTTTCACCGAAATTAAGTTGCTCATAGATATCATCTTCTTCGGCATTTTTTATGACCATAGAATCCGTTTGAGTACATCGGACTACCTCTATGACCTCTTTTAAGCGTATCACTAAGCCTGCTTTGTCATCACGTTTAAAACGTTTATATTTACGACTACGCGCAGTGGTTAAAACGTCTACAAGGCGTTTAGCTAAACCATGGTTTAGCATTGGATAAGTATCACTTAAACCTAGTGTTTTATGGGCAGTTATTTCGACGAAATGCTTTAGGATTTTGATAATGTGAGAGGTGTCGATAATACGACTAGTTGCTGAACTGACACTGTCGCTAACGGGCATTAAGGCAGCGGGTTCATCGCTATTTAATAAAGCAATATGGGCGTATTCTTCCTGAATATTATCGGTATTTTTTAATATTTTCACTGTTGAAATAACTTGTTTATAGAATGCTTCTAATCGGGCTATTTCTCCTTGTCGTAAACTATTAGGGGCTGATAGTGCAATTAAATGTACAAATAAATAATGGGCTTCAATGGAGAATTTTTCTGCATGTGCATCACTTTTATCAGGCACAATTTGTGATTGGATATTATGTTCACAGGCAAATAAATATAGCTGATGTATATCATGCCAGATATTGGCTTTATTTTTATTGTAGATGCTGTAGCTATTGATGATTGTGCCGCTCATATATTTGATTGAGCGCCCGATTGAAATCAGTAATTTTTTGGGTATTAATGGCCCTTTAGTTAACATATCCAAGGTTGCTAATTGGTAAAGCCCTGCAAGCTCTAGTTGTAGAGCCTGTTTTAAATCAAAGACTTTTTGGCTTCTTTCTAGCAGAGGAAAAGATCGACTAGAGAAGTGTCGATTCAAATTATCCAGCGCAATATTCACAAAAGGAAGCAGAATATCCCCTATTTCAATACGAATAGGAGCTGGCAAAGGTTGCTGGTTTAAGGCAACCAATGCCTTGTAGAGACGTTTTGTCACCTCCCCCATATTGGTTAATGGAAGATCATTGACCCAGTTGCGTGCTTGGGCTGCGGAATGTGGAATAGCATTTTTATTTTTATTAGTAGATGGCATTAGATTGCTCATAATTATCACTCAGTCCATCACCAGTTATTTATACCCCTAGTACAGCAACTAGCTAATATAAATAATGGTTTTATTGTTTATATTTAAAATTGTTTAGGACTAAACACTTAGCCTTAAATTTTATCAGTCATTGTTAAACCTATGTGCGTAAAGAAGCATAGAATTTAGGTCACATCCTGAGCCGTTTTATTGTAGATTGGATAAGCGGTAGTAGTATCAATTATTTGTATTAGGAAATATAGGATGCTTATCCATCTTTGATTATAATAGTAGCAGTTAAGCGCTTTTTATACGATAGCAACCTTAGACCGTTTGCCTGAAACCTCCCGTACTAATTTTGGTACTAGATAGCCAGAGAGCCTGTTTCTTAATTGTTCCATAATAAAAAGTGCTTTTTGTTGTGGAATATCAAAATGTGCTGTACCTGATACTTTATCCAATAAATGTAAATAATAAGGTAACGTTTTATAATGAAATAAGACATGGCTTAAATTTTCTAGAGCTTCAACGCTATCATTCACTCCTTTGAGCAAGACCGATTGATTCAGCAAGGTAGCCCCTGCGCTAACTAATGTACGCAGTGTATTTCCCACTTCTGTATCAATTTCATTAGCATGATTCGCATGAATAACCACTACTTTTTTTATCTTTAATGAACGAAAGTATTTTAAGAAATTCATATTGATACGTTGCGGTAACACTACAGGAATGCGTGTATGAAAACGAAGTGTTTTAATATGGGGTATAGTCGCTAACTGTTGGCATAATGAAAACAAACGTTGATCGGATAAAACAAAAGGATCGCCTCCACTTAGAATGACTTCATAAAGACTCGAATCGCTTTTGATAACATCAATCGTCTGTTGCCAGTTATTTTTAATAGGATTTGCTTCAGAGTAAGGAAATTCTTGGCGAAAACAATAACGACAATGTATTGCACAAACTCCCGTAGTGACGATTAAAGCACGCCCTTGGTATTTTTGTAATACGCCAGGTGATAATGAAGCATCTAAATCTCCCACAGGATCAGAGATATAGCCTTTAACAACAAATGTTTCATCCTCTATAGGCAATATTTGTTTAAGTAATGGATCATCCCAACATCCTTTTTTTATTTTATCAGCGTAGTTAAGTGGCACTAATAATTTATGTTTTTCATGGGCTTGACGTGTTTTTTGAAGATTTTCTGTAGGGAGTTCTAAATAATTGATTAATGTTTCAGGATCACGAATTGCTTGAGCTAAACACTGTTGCCAATTGTTCTGAGTTAAAGATTTATTTTTAATACGAATACCAGTTATCATACATGCCTTATTTTTACTAAATAATTGTTTTTAAGGAATTCTCGTTCCTAATTGCTTCGGAGGAATATTTTACATGGCAAATTATAATACCAGTGAGTTTCGTAGTGGTCTCAAATTTATCTTAGATGGTGACCCTTATACTATTGTTGAAAATGATATTGTAAAACCCGGTAAGGGGCAGGCATTTAATCGCGTGAAAATTCGAAACCTAAAAACGGGGCGAGTGATTGATAAAACATGGAAATCAGGTGAATCAGTTGAAGCGGCGGATGTAATGGAAGTTGAGATGGAATATCTCTATACCGACGGTGAGTTCTGGCATTTTATGGAGCCTACAACCTATGAACAGCACGCCGCCGATAGTAATGCCGTCGCCGATGTTCTTAAATGGTTAAAAGGACAAGAAGTGTATCAAGTGACGCTCTGGAATGGGACACCTTTGAGTATTGTACCGCCTAATTTTATTGAATTAAAAATTACTGAATGTGATCCTGGAGTACAAGGGAATACAGCACAAGGGGCAACAAAACCTGCGGTAGTCGAAACAGGGGCTGCGATTAAAGTGCCTTTATTTGTAGAAGAAGGGGAAATGGTAAAAATTGATACTCGTTCAGGGGAGTATTTATCGCGTGCTAAATAGAGTTTTAGTAGTGAAAAAAATAATAGAAATGTTTTGATGAATAACTGGAAACCAAGCGCAAGCCTAGCCATGCTCAAGCGACGCGCTCAACTGTTGGCAAATATTCGTCGCTTCTTTATGCAACGAAATGTATTAGAAGTGGAAACCCCTGCCTTATCGCAAGCGGCAAATAGTGATCCTTATATTGAGTCTTTTGCATTAGATAAAGAAGGACGTTTTTTGCATACCTCACCAGAATATGCAATGAAACGTTTATTGGTAGCGGGTAGTGGTGATATTTACCAAATTTGTAAGGTTTGGCGCAAAGAAGAAGCGGGGAGCTATCACAATCCTGAATTTACCTTATTGGAATATTACCGAGTAGGATTTGATTATCAACGATTAATGCAGGAAGTTGAACTTTTAATCACATTGCTATTAACGCTAAAAAAACCTGCTAAATATTACAGCTATGAGCAACTCTTTATTGAATTTTTACAGCTTAATCCCCATAAAACAGATCATTCCTCATTAATTGCTTGTGTGAAAAACAAAATTCCTCGGCTAGAGATGGGGGATGAAGCAAGTTGGAGCAAACAAGATTTACTGGATGTTTTATTGACACATTATCTTGAACCTTTATTTGATAAGGATTGTTTAACTTTTTTATATGATTATCCTGTGACTCAGTCAGCTTTAGCAAATATACGGATTACAGCAAAAGAAATAGAGCCTGCGGTAGCCGAACGTTTTGAGGTTTACTATGGGGCTGTTGAGTTAGCTAATGGTTATCAAGAATTAACAGATGCCAATAAAAATGCACAAGTTATAGCAAAAGAATTAGAACAAAGAAAACAGCAACAACAACGCGTATTACCTAAAGATCAGTACTTTTTAGAGGCAATGGAAAGAGGTATGCCAAAAACTTCAGGTGTTGCTATCGGTATAGATCGACTTTTAATGTGTGTTGCGAGGAAGAACAAGATAGAACAAGTAATTAGTTTTGCTTGGGATAGGGCGTAGTATACTATGCCCTTTTTTTAAAGGCTGAATTATAGATTCAGATAAAATTTATATAATTGGAGTAAATTGTGAATTTTTTCATTTCAGATGCAATGGCAGAAAGTGAACAGGTAGCAAACGGTAGCGGAGATCCTTTGCAGTTGATCATAATGATTGGTATTTTCTTTGCCATTATGTATTTTATGATTATTCGCCCTCAATCAAAAAAAGCAAAAGAGCATCAAGAATTATTAGATAGTTTAAGAAAAGGCGATGAAATTGCGACTGCCAGTGGCATCTTAGGCAAAATACAAAAAATCGATGATAATTTTATTCAACTTAAGATAGCAAGCGATACCGTTATCACCGTTCAGCGCCATGCAGTTGGATCCGTTATGCCCAAAGGCACATTGAAAAACCTTTAAAAACAACAAATAAAAACAGGATAATATCAATGAATCGATATCCTTTATGGAAGTATTTGCTGATCATCGCCATTACGGTGCTAGGTTTGCTATATGCTTTACCCAATCTTTACCCTTCCGATCCTTCATTACAGATAACAATGGAAGATCGCTATAATTTTAATGGTAAGGAGTTGAAAAATATCCAAGTTGCTTTAACAAAGGCTAAAATAGCAGTAAAAAGGATTGATTCAGCGGACAATAAACTGATGGTACGTTTTAATAATACCGATGATCAGTTTGCTTCTGTTGATCCGATTAAGGATGCATTAGGTAAAAATTATATAACAGCCTTAACACTTGCACCGACCACGCCTAGCTGGCTTAAATCATTCAATGCAAAACCTATGTACCTTGGTCTTGACTTACGGGGAGGGGTTCACTTTTTAATGGAAGTTGATATGAAAACGGCCATTAATAAGTCATTGGATCGTTATCGCATTGAGCTAGGAAGTTTTTTACGAGATAAAAATCTGCGTTATCTTGGAGTGCTTCGTGAAGCAGATATCTTGACGATTAAGTTTGAAAATGAAGAGCTACGTGCTAAGGCATTAAAGGCATTGAAGCGAGAATATAATATTGCAAGCTCCCTACTAGAGTTTAAAGAGATCCCTGCCAAAAAAGGGGTCGCCTTAGAAGTGACATTGACCGAAGTTAATATTAATAATACCAAGCGTTTTGCATTACAACAAAATATTACCACCTTGCGTAATCGTGTCAATGAGCTAGGGGTGAGTGAACCAATTATTCAACAACAAGGGCTCGAGCGTATTGTGGTTGAGTTACCGGGGGTTCAAGACCCTGCACAAGCAAAGAAAATATTAGGTGCAACGGCAACTTTGGAATTTCGTATGGTGGATGAGGAAAATGATCCTTATCTAGCCCAATCATCTCGACGTACTCCTGTTGGTGATAAATTATTTATGGAGCGCAATGGCAACCCTATTTTATTAAAAAGAAAGGTGATGTTGACGGGTGATTATATTACGGGGGCTGATCCTGGTTTTGATAGAGATCAGCGTCCCTCTGTCACTATTACCTTGGATGGTAAAGGGGCTAATATTTTTGCTAGAGAAACGGGTAAAAATGTACAAAAACTGATGGCTGTTGTCTTTATTGAGCAAAAGAAAAAAAGCAAAAAACTTCCCGATGGAACAATAATAAATAAAACAATTAAAACCCAAGAAGTGATTAATGTTGCACGTATTCAGGAGCGTCTAAGCAAGCGTTTTCAGATTACAGGCTTAGATTCAACCAAAGAATCCAATAAATTAGCAATATTATTACGTGCAGGTGCGCTGGCAGCTCCCGTTTATATTGTTGAAGAACGAACCATAGGTCCTAGTTTAGGTGCTGATAATGTGGTCGATGGCAGAAATGCGGTGATTATTGGTTTTATATTTGTCCTGATTTTCATGGCTATTTACTATCGTGTGTTTGGATTAGTTGCCAATATGGCATTAACACTTAATCTGGTTTTGATTGTTGCTGTTTTGTCAATGCTTCAAGCAACACTAACATTACCTGGTATTGCAGGTATCGTACTGACAGTAGGAATGGCAGTGGATGCCAATGTGTTAATTTATGAACGTATAAAGGAAGAGCTACGCAATGGAGTGACACCACAAATTGCGATTCAGGCAGGTTATGATAAAGCATTTTCCACCATTGCCGATGCAAATATTACCACTTTAATTGCCGCTATTGTTCTCTATGGTATGGGAACAGGACCTATAAAAGGGTTTGCAATTACTTTGATGATTGGCATCGCTTCATCCATGTTTACAGCCATTATGGGAACGCGCGCAGTGATTAATTTAATTTACGGTAATAAACGTATTAAAAAACTACAGATTGGGGGTGGATTATGAGTATCCGAACAAATAAGCAAGCAAGACAGTATAATTTTATGAGTGATCGTCGTGTTGCGATGATCTTCTCTGTTGCTCTTATTTTGATTTCAATTACTTCATTGGCTATTCGAGGATTGAATTTAGGGATTGATTTTACAGGGGGGGCAGTAATAGAAGTTGCTTACCCTAGCACTGCAAATGTGGATCAAATCCGCATTACTTTGGAAAAAGCAGGTTACGATGCCTCGGTGCAATCCTTTGGTTCTGATAAAGATATTTTAATTCGCCTTGCGCCAGATAATGAGAGTCATAATAAGGATAATATTAGCCAAAAAATATTGAAGGTATTGGGGCAACATACTGCTGGGGTAGAGATGCGCCGAGTTGAGTTTATAGGACCGCAAATTGGTGATGAACTAAGAGACCAAGGTGGCATTGCGATGTTATTAGCACTAGCGGGCATTCTTATTTACGTTACCTTACGCTTTGAATTCCGTTTTTCAGTAGGGTCAGTTATGGCGCTCATGCATGATATTATTATCACCTTGGGATTCTTTTCAGTTCTCGGAGTCGAATTCGATTTAACTATTCTGGCAGCGATATTAGCGATTATAGGCTATTCCCTGAATGATACTATTGTGGTCTTTGATCGTGTACGTGAAAATTTCTTGAAAATACGCAAGGCAAGTACAGAAGAATCAGTTAATATTTCCATTAATCAAACCTTATCAAGAACCATTGTCACCTCATTAACGACCTTATTGGTATTGGTCGCATTATTCCTCTTTGGAGGTGAGATTATTCATGGGTTTGCTTTGGCTATGATTGTGGGTGTGATTATTGGTACTTATTCCTCTATTTATGTGGCGAGTAGTTCTCTTTTGATGATGGGCGTTACTCGTGAAGCATTATTACCCCCAGCACCTGATGAATCCGAAGGAATTGAGCAAATGCCATAGAAATATTTTCTTAGTTTGAACTGGATTAGCTATGTTTTGGGCTATCAATTTAAAGTGGGGTAGTTAATTGCAACAACCTTTTGAGAGGCTAATAAGGTGTATTTCCCTAGCTTCTCAGGTTGTTTGCTATATTTTACATAGAAAATAATATGTAGTAAAAATAATACGTTTGTATCATTCATATTATTTTTTTGTGTTTTTTACAACAAAATTTCATTTTTGCACAGCATTTGTACTATACTCCTCCCATAACCTTTTTTTAATTACATTAAACACTCAAGGACAGAGAGTATCGAAATGACGATTAAATTTCTTAACAATACTTCTATTAATACTAAAAAATCTTGTTTGCTGTCTGTTGCTTTTTTGAGCGGTCTCTTCTTTGTGGGGACAGCAATGGCGGCAGACCAATCTACTTCTATACAAGACATTACTGGAGGAAAAGCAGTAGCTCCAAAAGCTGTTCCTGACACTATTCAGAGTATTACATCAACACCAACAGCAGAATGCCCATTAAACAGTGGAGGTCCATCATTACTTGGCACGACATGGCGTTTAGAATCTATTTATGGTAACAAAGTACCGCAAGCGCTTGAAATCAATATGCGTGTTAGCACCCATGCTTTAACTGGAAATGGTGGTTGTAATAAATATTCAGCTAATTTCAAACAAGTTGGATATACAGGTTTTAGTGTTAAATCAATTACTAGAACAAAGAAAGCATGTAAAGTACTTATCCCTTATAAAGCAGCAAAATCAATTAATGTCGGAAGCTGGGAAGGAAGTTATCTTCGAACATTGAAACGTATGGGGAGTGTGCGACAAATTACAAAGACTCGATTACACTTTTTCAACCGTAATGGTGAGGTTGGTATGAAATTTCGCAAAATTAAAGATGAAAATAAGCAAGCAGCAGAAGCGGCTAAAAGAGCCGCCGCAGAAGCTACTGCTAAAAAAATAGCATTACAACAAAAAACACAACAAGCAACAATCAAAAAAGCAACGCCAGTTCAAAATCCAGTATCTAGTGATAAAAAATCTGGCGAACAAGCTGTTGTTAGAAAAATAAAAACATCAGATGATGATTTAATAGCAAAATTTTTTAAAACACTTGAGTTTTAAGGAGTATTGATACTTCATTCTTTATCAAAAAATATATTGATAAAGGATCTTTGCTTGAAGTGAATAGCTGTGGTTTAAAAGCTTGCTGTTTGTTGTGTTAATACTACGAAATATGATCTTATCAGTCGCTATACTCATACACCAAGCTGATAAAATTTATAAGGACAGGTAGGATTTCTTAGGGATATTCTACGAGATATGGAGAATCGTGATGTCCGCTACACGTATTGATGTCGATGGTATAGGTCTAATAATATTTCTTCTGTTCTCTTCTTTTCTCGTATTACTTGCCTCTTCATTTTATATTTTACATGCTGATATTGAGCTTCAACTTATTAGTGATGTCAGGGATCGCCTAGCAGAAGAGCAACTTCAATTAAATGTTGATTTTAATGGAAGAGATGGGATTATTGGAGGTAGTGTTGGCAGTGAGAGAGAAAGAAAAGAAGCAATAGCCATTGCAGAAAGTGTAGAAGGTGTACGCACAATTAAAGATGAACTTACTATTGTTACTATGCCCACAGGTATTAACACTACTGACAATATTCCCTCAGAATTACCTAGTATTACTGGAGATATAGAAGTTAATGAACCAATCGTAGAGTCACCAGATAATATAACCTCAATAACTCCTATTGTTCCTATCTCTTCTGATGCCGTTACTGAAGAAAAAGAGAACTCTTCTAAAAATCTCACTGAAATTACACAAAAACCTATCATTGAAGAGCTTTTAATTGCTTTTCAAGTTGATATGACTGAATTATCTTTAGAGCAGAAATCATCTTTGACTCTATTTGCTAAAAAATTGATAAATGATCCTTTATTATTTGTCGAAATTTTATCTTCTCACTCAAAATCTAAGACTGCAATTAAGCGCGCTAATTTGATTAAGAATTTACTTGAAAAGCAGGGAGTTAAAGAGGGTCATTTTGAAATTGTTTGGGATAGCTCAAGAGATAAAAATTCGGTACAATTAAGGCTATTTAAAAAATAATATATTGAAATAAGAAAGGCACTCAGAACAAAGAGCATAATTTTGATTAATTACGCCCCACATTTTGTTTTGAATATTTCAGGAACTTTCAAATAATGATTCTACACTATACATTGTGCTGATTTTTTATTGATGATTGAAATATTTCAAGAGGGCTCATAGTCCTTCTACACAGACATAAAAGGACAAGTAGGATTACTAGAATCATTGCTTTGAACTTCCTTCTAAAATATTTATCAAACCTTATGATATTGAAATATAAGTAATCTTAGCAATTTTTCTCATAAACTATAAAGTATATAAAAAGAATTTATACATATACTGTATTCTTTATGATAAGATGGCTATAATTTGAGTAATAATTAGACTAATAATATTTTATATCATGGATGAAAATAGACTCAAAGATATTTTATATACACCACGGAGCAATATAATGAAAGGCATCCATTTCAGAACAAAATTATTATCAGCGCTTATTTTAAGCAGTATTGTTTTTAGTTCACCGCTAGTCGCTAAAAATGAAACTAAAGGAAAACTTGCTAATATTTCAAATCAGATAGGTAAAGGACAATGGACTATTGTTGAAGCATGGCACAATAAATGTGGTATATGTATGGGAAGTATGCCTGCAATGGTAAAGTCAATCGGTACATACCCTAATACAAAAGTGATTGGCGTTTCTTTAGATGGTGACGCAAGAATTGCACAGCGAGTTATCAGAAAATATCATATAAATTTTCCGACAATCATGTCTAATGTCACTGAATTTAATGATTATGTGAAAAAAGTAGCAAATAAAAAACTAACAGGTGTGCCAACCTATATGATTTTTTCTCCGCAAGGAAAAGTTGTCGCTTATCAATCAGGGAAAATTACACCTGAACAATTGAGGACTTTCATTGTCAAACTTGCTAAGAAAGGTTAATACTTAAAGCAACTCTAAAGAAATAAAGCCACATTTTCATGTGGCTTTTTTATCTTTTGTTGACCGAGTTTCGTATGAAAAACACCCTCAAGCTTGTTGGTCGTATTGCCGACGAATAAATTAAGTTTATTATGCGGATGAACTAGAAAATATAATTGACCTATCTATTTTATTACGTATCATTTATTTTTTGAACTTATACAGACTTAAAGTAGCCAATTCATAGTAACTATTGAGCATAACAAATGTTATATTGATTCTTCATCTAGACAGGTTATTTAATAATAGTAAGTTTTGCTAAAAAACATCTCATTGTAGATTTTTTATTTTAGTTAATCCTCTTCCTGTATAACCCTAAAGACACATTGCTATGGAAACTCAGAAAAGATACCACAATCTAGTTTTGTTAGATGATAATAATGAAAGTAAACAAACTGTTACGAAAAGATTGTTCTTTATTTTCTTATTATTTCTTGCAGGGCTAGTGATTGGAGCCTTGTTGATTTCATTTCTGCATAATAAAAACAAGCTAACAGCTCAGGCAATTTCTACAACGGAGTCTATTGCTAATATTACGGGGGAATTACAAGAAATCGCTCCTCCAGACTTGCAATCTATCACAACAATAATACCATCTTCTGAAAAGGACGGCTGTAGCATTGAAAGTCTGGGTAGAAATGTAGCACAGGGGTGTTCTGTAGATGATTATGCTGAAACGCCTGTAGAGTCAGATAATACAACAGCAGATATAACGGAACTTAATACTTTGTCTGCTCCAGAGGACACTACTAACAAAGTAGATACACCTTCTAAAAGTAATGCTGATGTGACTAATATTCTTGATTTACAGTAGATTAATCTTTAGAACAATCAATAGTCAAACTTGCATTGGCTGGTAAATTTTCATTTAAATCTGTTGATAAGCGTTGCCAGTCGAAAAATGGGCCAGGATCTGTTTTTCTTTCAGGGGCTATATGTTGATGCCCCGTAATATTTCCTTTTTTTAAACTTGGGTATTGCAAATATAATTGCTGAATAATTATTTTTAGTTGAATATATTGAATATTAGTAAATGCCTGTTCATCTGTACCTTCTAACTCAATGCCAATTGAAAAATCATTACACACTTTCCTGCCTTGAAAGCATGAAATGCCCGCATGCCAAGCACGTTTATGAAAAGGCACGTACTGAACTATCTCTCCATCACGTCGAATTAATAAATGACTAGAAACACGTAATTTGTATATCTGAGCAAAAAACGGATGATCATCTTTAGGTAATTGGTTAGTAAATAATTTATCAATCCAGTTTTCACCAAATTTTCCAGGTGGCAGGCTGATATTGTGAATAATAATCAAGTTAATATCATTTTCATTAGGACGATTATCAAAATTAGGGGAAGGATGTTGTCGAGCATTGCTTAATAAGCCTGATTTTTTATTGATAGTTGGTTTAATTTGCATATAACTATTTCTCTTTAGTAAAGAAGTTCTAAGTAATGATTCTACAAATCTTACTTGAAACTTTCTGAGTAAATTAGTCTAAAATAAGGATCGATATGCTAAGTGTCTCTATTTTGCCACATATCATCTATCACCCTGTGCTTCTTCATGCTAAAATGACCAAGGAGCATGCATATTCTTTAATTTTATTATGTCTTTAAATCAGGTGCCTTCGCAATGGAGTTGTTTTTAAAACGATGTTTTTTTTATAAAGTGATAATAATTTGTCAGGTTCAGCAATGAAAAATATAGTGCGTATTCCCTTTTCACAGCATGGAATCAATGAAAGGCAGATTTGCAAAAAAGCCCAAATTATTTTGAACGCCTTAACCAAGGCAGGTTATGAGGCCTATTTAGTCGGTGGGGCTGTGCGTGATTTATTGCTTGGTAAACAGCCTAAAGATTTTGATATAGCAACTAGTGCACATCCCGAACAAATTAAAAAAGTCCTTCCCTCTACTCGTATTATAGGACGACGTTTCCGTTTAGCCCATGTTCATTTTGGGCGTGAATTTATTGAAGTTGCGACTTTTCGCGCACCGCATGATAAATCTGATAAAGGTTTAGTTAGCAATGATGGGCGTATTATTCATGATAATGTCTATGGCACGATTGCAGAAGATGCGCTCAGGCGTGATTTTACCATCAACGCCTTATTTTACGACTTAAGCACAGGTGAGATTCTCGATTTCGTTGATGGTATGCAAGATATAGAGCAACGTCAATTACGTTTGATTGGTGATCCTAGTCGGCGCTATCGAGAAGACCCAGTCAGAATGTTACGTGCTATTCGCTTTATGGCAAAGCTAGGTTTTTCCTTAGAGCCTGAAACGAAATCCCCTATTCGTGAGTTATCACCTCTTTTATCAACCATTGCACCTGCTCGTTTATTTGATGAATCTTTGAAATTATTTCATAGCGGATATGCCGTTTTAACCTTTAGCTTATTGCGTAAATATTTGCTTTTTTCTTGCTTATTTCCATTAACAGAGCAGAGTTTAAAAGAAGAAGAGTCGGGTCTTTTTTTGAATTTAGTAATGTCGGCATTAAATAATACTGATAAACGTATTCAAGGAAATAAGCCTGTTAATCCCGCCTTCTTATTTGCGGTGATGTTATGGCATCAGGTAAAAAAAGGCGAAATAATGTATCGTGAAATGGGTAATCCTGAGTTGCAATCGATGCATATGGCAGCATCAGATATATTGACGTGTCAAGTAAAAAGTGTTGCTATACCGCGTCGCTTTAGTAATATAACGCGAGAAATATGGACGATGCAGGGACGTTTTCAATTTAAAGCCTGCCGACGTGCGCTTAATTTTATTGAAAATAAACGTTTTCGTGCCGCTTATGATTTCATGTGCTTGCGCGCCTCCTCAGGTGAACCCTTGGAGGAGGATTGCGAATGGTGGACATTATTTCAAAGCCTTAGTTCAGAAGACCAACTAACGATGTGTAATGCCGCTAGTCCCCAAAAATATAAACGCTCAGGTCGGCGTAGAAGGCGCAAATAAGAAATATAATGAAAAGCCCCGTATATAGAATCTATATAGGTTTAGGAAGTAATTTGGGGGATTCTACAACCTATCTAAATAATGCTGTGCAGTCTTTGCGTTCACTGCATCAAATTAATAATCTGAGACTTTCTTCTTTTTATCGCAGTAAACCACAAGGACCTCAAGACCAGCCTGATTATATCAATGCCGTTGCTCAATTTGATACAGACTTGGATGCACATGATTTATTATCTGTGTTGCAACAAATTGAAAAAAATAATGATAGAAAACGAAATGGACAACGTTGGGGAGCACGCACCTTAGACCTTGATTTACTTTTATATGGCAATATTATCATTAATACGGCAACACTAATTGTTCCACATCCTTGGATGTATGAGCGTTCTTTTGTTTTATACCCTTTAAAAGAATTATCACCTGATTTAATTTTTCCTAATGGAAAGACGCTGGCACAATGTATTTTAAAAGTTTCTGCTGATGACCTTCAGCTCATACCTTGATGGAGTACTAAGGAAAGTAAAATGGCGACAACAATAACAGTAAAAAAGCTTCGTAAAATGAAACAAGAAGGTAATAAAATTACCATGCTAACAGCATATGATGCGAGTTTTGCGCGTGTTTTAGATCAGCAATCCATTGATGTTATTTTGGTAGGGGATTCGCTCGGTATGGTGATGCAAGGGCATCAATCAACCATACCTGTAACAATGGATGATATGGTTTATCATACAAAAATAGTGTCACCTGTTTGCAAACGTGCTTTGGTGTTAGGCGACCTACCCTTTATGAGTTGCACCTCTCCTAAACAAGCGATTAAAAATGCAACGCGACTAATGCAACAAGGTGGAGCGCAGATGGTAAAAATGGAAGGGGGAGAGGCTCAGGTTGAAAACGTCATACAATTAACGCGTCACGGTGTACCTGTTTGTGCCCATTTAGGCTTGCAACCCCAATCAGTGCATAAATTAGGAGGCTATTTTGTGCAAGGTCGAAATCAAAAAATTGCGGATAAAATTTTAAATGATGCTCTGTTATTGCAAGATGCAGGTGCGGATATGGTATTAATGGAATGTGTCCCTGTTACATTAGCCGAAAAAATTACAGAAGCCTTAGATGTACCCACAATAGGGATTGGAGCAGGACGTGGCTGTGACGGTCAAGTATTAGTATTGCAAGATATGCTAGGTATCTCAGAGAAAGCACCTAGTTTTTCAAAAAATTTCTTAATAGGACAATCTGAGGGGATTGCAGGTGCAATTTCTGATTTTGTAACAAGTGTCAAAACACAAACCTTTCCATCCGATGCACAGTGTTTTTATTAATGAGACATATTTCAGAAATATTATCGCTTAGAAAACTTATTAAGGGTTGGAAACAGCAAGGTCTAACGATTGCATTAGTTCCTACAATGGGCAATCTTCATGCGGGTCATATAGCCTTAGTTGCAGGTGCTAAAGAGTTAGCTGATAAAGTCGTTGTCTCTATTTTTGTAAACCCTCTTCAATTTGATAAAAAGGAGGATTTGCTCGCCTACCCTCATACTTTGGATGAAGATAAACAGAAACTAGATTCTGTTGGCTGTGATTTAGTTTTCACTCCATCTGTTAAAGATATTTATCCTGATGGAGAAGCCACCACACGGGTAGAAGTACCTGTGCTTGGAGTTATTTTAGAAGGAAAATCGCGTGTAGGACACTTTTCTGGTGTTTCAACCATTGTTAATAAATTATTTAATATGGTGATGCCTGACATCTCAATTTTCGGACAAAAAGATTTTCAACAGTTGATACTCGTTCAACGTATGGTGTTAGATCTCAATATGCCTGTTGAAGTCATTGGTTTAGCCACTGTTCGTGAATCTGATGGTTTGGCAATGAGTTCGCGTAATGGCTACCTAACACCAGCAGAGCGACGTATAGCGCCATTGTTTTATCAGCAATTGCAAATAATAGTTACTGCTATAAAAAATGGAAATAAAGATTTTCAATCTTTACAACACACTGCCGCTAAGAAATTGAATGCATCGGGTTTTATAGCCGATTATATTGAAGTGCGAGAAAGAAAAAACTTACAGATCCCATCAGAAAAGGACATAAACCTGGTGCTACTAGGTTCTGTCTGGTTAGGTAAAGCGCGTTTGCTTGATAATATTGTCTTTTCCTTAGAATAATAAGGAGGTTATTTTATGCGTTGTTTAGTTTAGCCGCCTGTTCCACTATTAATATTCACATTAGATTGAGCAAAGCGATGCAGTACATTAAGCTGTAATACCAAATTAATGGCTTTGTTTCTAAAGCTGGCCAGATCCGTTGGTGTTAAGGACATGCTGTTGGGCAATTTTACTGTCATTGGATTGGCAGCAATACCATTTTTTCGAAATTCATAGTGACAGTGAGGACCTGTTGCAAGACCTGAGGAGCCAACATAACCGATAATATCGCCTTGATAAACTTTTGCACCTTGTTTCAGATCTGATTTGAAGCGACTCATATGACCATAACGTGTTTCATAACCTTCGCGGTGTGTCAGTACAATGAGACGACCATACCCACCTTTTCTTCCTATAAATTTAACCGTACCATTACCCGTTGCCATAATGGGTGTACCACGTTTTGCGGCAAAGTCAGTCCCTTTATGAGAACGCATTTTATGTAGAACAGGGTGAAAACGCCCTGGATTAAAATGAGATGAAACTCTAGCATGAGCAATAGGCGTACGAATAAAGGCGCGTTTCATCTCTCTTCCTGTGGGAGTAAAGAAATCAGATTTACCATCTTCACGGGTAAATCTGACAGTACGAAATTCTTTATTTTTATTGATAAATTCAGCAGCTAATAGGTTTTGACTTCCTATCTTATCACCATCATGAAAAATTTCTTCATAAACCAAAGTGACTCTATCACCGACACGAATATCATGGGCAAAGTCTATATCCCAATCGAATACTTTAATAATTTGTCTTATCGTATTTCCAGGTACACCTGCTTTTTTGCCATCAAGAAATAAGCCATTCTTAATCTCAAAAGAAGATCTTGCCTGACGGACTTCAAATAGGTTATTGACCCACTCTCCTTCCCAGATGCCTTCAAAACCATCGCTGCTAGGTTTTATGAGATAAGCTTTTTTATAAGAAGGAGCTAGCAGTAATTCCATTAACTTTCCATTAACGGAGCGAGCTCTAACAATATTATCTCTCTTTAATCCTGCTAAGACAGTTTTTATCTCTTTATTGCGTAATAGAGTACTAATGGAATTTTTCAGTCCTATTTTATAGAGGATATTAGCAGGATTGTCGTATGATTTAACGGTATAAGATGCCCACTTACTCTCTGTATCAATGACTTGATGTCCAATATAAGTTTCAATGGCACGAGTTGGTAGAGAAAGCTTTTGGAACTCAGGGTCAAGTTGAAATTTAGGAGAAAATACTAATTTGGCTTGCGAGGATTCTACAGGGAGGGAATATTGTTTAGCTGAGGTTGCATTGATTGATAGAGCAAAGGTTGAAGGTTCACTCGTATCTTTTAACATTATGGAAGATTGAAAGGGAAGATTTCCTAATATCGAAAAACAAGCGAGTGTTACCACGCCTCTTATTATCCAAACGGATAAAGAATTGGGGTGCTTAAGCAGTTGACGTTTTTTATGAACTGCTTTGCTTGTCTTTATCTTAGACGGGCTGACTGATGTTTGATCCAGTTTGCTATAAGATTGAATATCAAACTGTCCTATCACATCATTCCAGCTTTTCCTGCTATCTACCGACGTTTTATCCGTTCGTAAATTCAAGACAGTAACTCCATTTAGTGGCTTTTCTGTAAACTATGATTGTACTTTATTTAATCATTAAAAAGCGAGCATAGCTTTACTTTTACCATAAGAAACCCTATTTTTGCAAGCAAAGCTAGTGATAGAGCGTACAACTTAGCAGAATAGCGGTTAAGTTACTGATGTTACGCCCTCCTTGATGTAGTGCGAGTTACAGCAATTTATGCAATCCATAAAGCAATTGCTTCATAAATTTTAGAGGTGTGTTATATTAGTTTAAGTTATATAGTTGTTTTTTTGCTCTTATTTTGTGTACAAGATTCTCTCTACCTTATTGGATTTTATACTCCCTCTTTTTGTACCTATTCTCTTTGGGATAGACAAAATTCATTTATCTACTTTTTATGGGTGAATTAGGATTAAATCTTGACCTTATTAATAACATCAGCGAACATATCCACCATTTAAGCACCCGCTTATATGCTTAAAAAACAGGGGTAAATTCTATCGCCACGTCAATATAAGTTTTTAAGTGTTAGACCGAAAATGCAATTGTCAATACAAATAATAAGTGATTGTTTTTTCTGTAATTATTTTGATTATGATATTAACTTAGTTAAAAAATTATGAGTTAATGCCATCGTTTCACCATTTTTGTTAATTTTCGGGAGTGAGTCTTAATGGCAAGTTCAAAAGTAGATAAGGGTCGTCGGCGCTTTCTAGTTGCAGCAACCTCAGTGGTTGGTGCGATAGGCACAGCGGCTATGGCGACTCCGTTTGTTATGTCATTGACACCAAGTGCGCGAGCCTTGGCTGCAGGTGCGCCTGTAGAGGTCAATATTTCTAAAATTGAAGCAGGTCAACAACTTCGTGTTATTTGGCGTGGCAAACCAATTTGGGTTGTCAATCGCACGCCTGATATGATTGCGAAACTTCCTAGTGTTGCTCCTAAATTGAAGGACCCTGATTCAGAGGTCGAGTCACAGCAACCAGCTTATGCACAAAATATTCATCGCGCTATTAAAGAGCAATATTTAGTGCTTATTGGTATTTGTACTCATTTAGGCTGCTCTCCAACCTATCGTCCTGAACTGGCCCCTGCTGACTTAGGTGCTGATTGGCCAGGTGGTTGGTATTGTCCTTGTCATGGTTCACGTTTTGATATGGCAGGTCATGTAATGAAAGGTTCTCCTGCTGGAAAAAATTTGGAAGTACCACCTTATTACTATAAAAACGACACTACTATTTTAGTGGGCGAAAGTAAGGAGGTCGCATAATGAGCTTAATCAATTGGATTGATGATCGCTTCCCTTTAAGCAAGGTATGGAATGAGCATCTAGCGCAATATTACGCACCGAAAAATTTTAATGCTTGGTACTTTTTTGGCTCCTTGGCCATGCTGGTACTTGTTTTGCAAATCGTAACAGGTATTTTGCTAACCATGCACTATAAACCTGACACCATGTTGGCATTTGCTTCTGTTGAATATATTATGCGGGATGTACCGGGAGGCTGGTTTATACGCTATATGCATTCCACGGGAGCATCATTATTCTTTGTGGTGGTCTACCTGCATATGTTCCGCGGATTGCTTTATGGCTCTTTTAAAGGACCACGGGAATTAGTTTGGTTAATTGGTATGGCAATTTACCTTGCCTTGATGGCTGAAGCCTTTATGGGATATTTACTTCCTTGGGGGCAAATGTCTTTCTGGGGCGCTCAGGTTATTATCAACCTATTTAATACCGTTCCTTATATTGGTGATGTGCTTTCTACCACCATTCGGGGTGACTTTGTTATCTCTGATCCAACCTTAAACCGCTTCTTTGCATTCCATGTTATTGCAGTGCCTTTGATCTTGGTTGGTTTGGTTTTTGTACATATCGTTGCATTGCATGTGGTGGGTTCTAATAATCCAGATGGCGTTGAGATCAAAAAGAATAAAGATAAAAATGGTATTCCTTTAGATGGTATCCCATTCCACCCTTACTACAGTGTTA